>JBBRMC010000076.1:0-10341 GCA_038231055.1 Leptolyngbyales cyanobacterium | reverse complement strand
GTCATAGTGCTGACTGTTTTTGGGGATGCCTGCTACTATTTTGACGGCTTCTGTGAATTGGTCGCGGCTTGCAGCAGCTTGTGCCTGGTTTAGTAAATCGGCATACATCGCCTCTACTTTAGTGGGCAATTTGTCAGGTTGTCCGTTGCCTTGCAGTTGCCCTAGGGAGCGATCGCTCCATTGATGACGATCAAGTTGCTCTGGAGATGCGGTAGCAGAGTGTTGGGTGAGCTGTAAACACTGCATCTTTGCTTTAGCATCGGTCGCAATCTGTTGGCAGGGTTGAGTGTTAGCTTCTGATACAGAGGCTTGTGACCCATGAGCAACTAACATTGCAGAGCAAACAATTATACCGCTGCTGGCAACTATTCTCAGGTTAGAAGCTTGAACGTTGAAGGGCGATCGGCGAACTGTTTTAAAGAAAGGCACGATCGTTCTGTCTGTGTGTAGCTCTACTATCTGATAAGGCATAACTGAAAAAATTGCACAATGAACAATAGCGAGAAATGCGTCTGATGTAGTGACCGATGATGGTTTAAATCCCCGATCGTTGAAGAAATCGGGGATTGGTGTCGCTACAAATTATTTAGGCTTGTCACCAGACTAAACGAGAGTAAAGTCGGTAGCTGAAAAGTTTGCTATGTTCGCTAATCCAGCCTCACCCTGCTGATTCTCAAGGTTGGCTAACACGCTGACATCTCCACCGTCGCTTAAATCTTGAGAATAAGCCAAACGGGTTAAACCAAGGGTTGAGTTGAAGTAAACAAATGCTCCTGCATCGGCTGTTATGTTGTTGTTATCAGCGATCGCACGAGCTGCCGCACCCGCTGCCGGAAATGGGTCTGTTAGCACAATCACATTGCCATCACCCGCGATTTGAGACGACTGCCCTTTTTGAAAGGTGAGGGCGTTAATGTCTAAATCAAACCCGTTGAGCGCAAATTGATCTTCCCCAATCGTAAAGTCTGAAATCACATCAGGCTGGTTTAAGACCTTGATACCCGTTTCTCCAGCCAAGGCAGGAATGCCGTTGGCAAAGGCATCGCCTGTGTAGGCAAACCGATCGCGTCCTTCGCCCCCAGTCAAGCGATCAACTCCACCATCGCCAACGAGTAGGTCATCGCCTGCATCACCAAAAATCGTATCGTTTCCGATGCCACCCTTGAGACTATCTGCACCAGTGCCGCCAAAAAGAGCATCGTCGCCCGCATCACCAAAGAGGTGATCGTCGCCATCGTTGCCGAGTAGTAGGTCGTTGCCTTCTTTGCCTCTAGCAGTGTTGTGTCCAAGATCTCCAATAAATAAATCGTTTGCTTGATCGATGCCGTTAAAGCTGACTCCTTCGGCGGCACGAGTGACTGAGTTAATGCCATTGAGAAGCGATAAAACGGTTTGTAGTCCAATCTGAGCATCTGTAGTCATGATAATTTCCGTGTTGGTTAATGTTCAAAATTGCTCGAATTCACTGACTCACTAATAAAGCTGGGTTGTGTGAGCAAGACATGGATGACTGAATCAAGTTGACTTACACCATCCATTCAAGGCGGACACGATCGCTCAACGCTAACGAGATGAATCTAGAGGATTGAAATGCTTGCCCAACAATGCTTTGATGAGTTCTCTGTGTGGGTTGAGAGGGCTGAGTTAGTGGCTACACCCATGAACTTACTGTAAAGCGTAACGTCACTTTGTGCCCAGCGTCAAGGAGCCAGAGCGACGAAGTTATCTGAGAGAAATAAGATACTGCATAACGTCCGGTTGTCTGAAAATGACCTTGTATATATGACTGTCAAGATATGACGATCGCAGCCACCAATTAATTAGAACCGCTTCAGAAACTGGTTCTAATTAACCTAGACAGATATCACGTTCTACTAAGAGACCAGAGACCAGTCGATCGAAGAAATTTTTTGTTTGAAGGGTTGGAACACTTTCATGAGTAGCTGCTTAAAAATTGGCAATCGCCTGTTAGATGGCGACCAGATTATTGCTGCCTTAGTGCAATACAAACTTCTAGAACCGCTAGTAGGGCATCTCCTATTAGATGAAGTGTTCAAAGAAGTTCCGTTGTTAAAACAGGAGGTGTTTTACACGCTGGTGGGAGTCACTGATACTCCGATACCCGATGATTTTGAGAGCTTTCTGACTCAATGGTGCCAACAAAAAAATATTACGCTGGATTACTTTAAAGCAGTGATGATGCGCGAATGGCAACTGCAAAAATTTAAGCAACTGCGGTTTGCCGACCAGGTAGAGTCAGAGTTTCTTCGCAGCAAGCCGGATCTTGATCGAGTTGAATATTCACTCATCCAGCTTGATGATCTGGCATTGGCACAGGAAGTTCATTTTCAGCTTCGAGATGATGGTGTGGAGTTTGCACCACTCGCGCAACTCTATTCTTTAGGACGTGAGCGGCATTCAGGGGGCTGGGTGGGTCCGGTAGCGTTATCTGGGCTGCCGATCGAGATCATTCATCTGTTTCGCACTCAACCTGCTGGAGTTGTTCATGCTCCGGTCTCGATTAACCATCGGTTTTGGGTAGTGCGATTAGAGCGGTTTATCGCTGCCCGATTGACTGAGGAAACTCGCACGACGGTAATCGATCGTCTCTATGATCAGTGGCTGCAAACCCAAGTTCAAACCGTGGTTAATACACCTGGAGCGATCGCGGTGCAGCCAGATGCTTAATGACCCCACACCTTGAGGATTTGCGATGATGACGCAACCTGATGAACGAATGCAATCGTTTCTAACCGATTTTTTTGCGGCTTGGCTGTTTAAAGAGTTGCCTGCTGATGCGCGAGGAGCGATCGTACCCAACCTGCGGCTCTGTTCATTTCAGCCAGGAGAAGTGATTTGTCGTCCTACAGAATTGCCTTCAGCCGTTCATTTTATTGTGCAGGGTAGTGTGCGAATTCTCGGCTCTGAGGCACAGCACAGCCCAACCCTAGCAGTTGTGGGTGAAGGAGCCGTGGTGGGTTGGGATAATCTACTGCGTCGTGTGGGTGCGGGTTCTGTGCGCGCTGCAATGACGGCTCAATCTGTTGATCGTCCAGTCCTAACGTTGGCACTCTCTGCGGATGAATTTGAAGCGATCGCCCTAAAATACTTGATGCCTGTCCTGACGCAACAGGCGAGTTTGCTCGAACTGTTTGATACGCTTTCTCGCGCGCTGTCCCATTTGCTTGATTCAGCTAGTGATTTGAACCTGCCAGACGTTGTGCAGTATATTCACCAAGAGCAATTTGCGATCGTAAAGCATTGGACTCCAGCCATGACTAATGGATCATCGCTGATATTGCCAGACGATCGGATTTGGTTGGTGAGCAGTGGCGATCTCAATCTCCCGATCGGGACAGCCATCACCGATGTTAAACCATTACAACTATCTCGTCCTTCTCGCTTTCCGGTGCGGTTGTTGGGCATCGATCGAGACTGCTTAACCTCAACGCTGCTACCCCAGAACGACTCTAAGGTTGTCTCTCTCGAACCGCTTGCTCCTCCTTTATTTGATATTCCACCGCCTGACGATACAACCTATCCTGCTTGGAAGTCACGATCGCCGGAACCGATCGAGGATATTGTGGCGTGTTTTGGCATGGTCTGCGATCGCTTACGAGTTCCCTATCGCCCTGATTCGCTGCGTCGTTCGTTAAAACAGCAGAGGCTCGATCGATTTGAATCTGTGGATCTTTATGTACGGGTTGCTCAAGCGATCGGGCTAGATGCCCAGGTCATTCATTTCACGCCCACAGCAGGCGGCATTAATCGGTTGACCACTCCGGCACTGATTCAATTTGGTGACGTGTTTGCGGTGTTGTATGACGTGACTCCCAAGGCAGTCGTCTTGGGTTCGCCGCGAACGGGATTGCTGCGATTGACTCCCGATAAATTGGCGGCGCGTTTAACCATTGATGCCTCTTCAACCCGAGAAACGGCAACCTGTCGAGCGATCGTTCTAGAACGATTTTTGACTACGCCGACTAAGCGATTTGGATTCCATCGATTTATCCCGATGGTGGTCAAACAACGGGGCGTTTTGGTGCAGGTGTTACTTGCGTCGATCGTCATCCAGCTTTTGAGTCTGGGCAATCCGCTGTTGGTGCAGCAGGTGATCGATAACGTCATCATCAATGCCAATGCAGGCGCAATGTCTACGTTTGGCACCTTGATGGTCGTGTTTGCTCTATTAGAAGGCGTGCTAACGATTTTGCGGACGCAAATGCTGATCAGCACCACCAATCGGATGGATTTGCATCTCGGTGTTGAAATCGTGCGTCATTTGCTGCACTTGCCGCTCAAGTTTTTTGAACAGCGTCCGGTCGGGGAGTTAGCTTCACGATTGTTAGAACTAGAAAACATCCGTCAGTTTATGACCGAAACGGCAATCACGACCGTGATGGATGTCGTGTTTTCGGTGTTTTATATCGGCGTAATGTTTCTCTACAGCGCTCGGTTAACGTTTTGTGTTCTGGCAACGATTCCGATCGTGATTATCTCGACGCTGTTGATGTCTAAAATTCAGCAAAAATTGCTACGGCTCAAAGCTGACCAGGGCGCAAAAGTGCAGTCCTATATGGTCGAAGTTTTAGGCGGAATTGCATCGGTTAAGTCTCAGCACATGGAGTCTTTAGTCGAAGCAACGTGGCGCGATCGCTATGTGCAATATCTCAGCAGTGGCTTTACGACCTCAAGTATTAACACTGTTTTCTATTCATACAGCAATTTTCTCAACACGGTCAGCAGTTTACTCGTGTTGTGGGTTGGTGCCGAACTGGTTGTCGGCGGTGAATTAAGCTTAGGCGGATTGATCGCCTTTCGGATTTTGACGGGCTATGTAACAGGACCGCTTCTGCGTTTGGCGCGGCTTTGGCAACGGTTTCAAGAAACCTCGCTCTCAATGGAACTGTTGGCAGACATTGCAGACTCTCCTGCCGAAGAAGAGCTATCACAATCGCAACAACTGCAAATTCCCCCGATCGAGGGACGAGTTCAATATCACGAGGTTTGTTTTGGGTTTAACCCAGGACAACTGCAATTATCAGCAATTCACTTAGACATTCCACCCGGCACCTTTGTTGGCATTGTCGGTCAAAGCGGCTCTGGCAAAAGTACATTAATGAAACTATTGCCGCGTTTATATTTGCCTCAAAGCGGCAACATTACTATTGATGAGTATGATGTTTGCAAAGTCGATTTGCACTCTTTACGATCGCAAGTGGGTGTTGTCTCTCAAGATGCCGTGTTGTTTCAGGGAACCATTCGCGACAACATTGCTTTATTTGAAACGCTGCCTGATGAAGTCATTATGGAAGCGGCGCGGGTGGCTGATGCACACGATTTCATCATGCAATTGCCCGATGGGTATGGAACACAAATCGGCGAACGTGGCGCAACCCTATCAGGAGGGCAACGGCAGCGAATTGCGATCGCCCGTGTCGTGATTCGCAACCCTCGGCTACTGATTTTTGATGAGGCAACCAGTGCCTTAGATTATGAAACCGAGCATCGAGTTTGCACTAACTTAATGCAGCGATTCCAAGGGCGCACCTGTTTTTTTATCACCCATCGCCTGAATACGATCGCCCGTTCAGACTGGATTCTCTTTATGCAATCTGGCATCATCGCCGAGCAAGGAACTCACCAAGACTTAATCGCACGTCGCCAACTTTATTACTGCCTCTACGCTCAACAATCCCGCGAATCCTAACTCATCACCCAAAAATCCTATGAGCCGTCCTCGATTATTCTCTCCACTGGCGTTACTGCAAAAGCGCTATCAAACTCTGCAAGATCAGGTTGAACACGATATCGAAGCTAAAGCCACAGGCTTGCCCACTAGCCCCAACTGGACAAAACCATTGACCCTAGTGATTTTGCTCGGAGTCACGATCGGAGGGGCTTGGTCAGTGTTGGCGCGGGTTGATGTCGTCGTCAATGCAAGCGGCAAACTAGAGCCACAATCTCAGTCTCAAGTCGTGCAGGCGAGAGCAGGAGGAGTCGTAACGGCGGTGCTAGTGCGCGAGGGTGAATCGGTGAAGCAGGGGCAACTGTTAATGCAATTCGATCGGACTGCTCTATTGAATCGATTACAGGAATTGTTGCTACAACGTCAGCGACTGGTTAAAGAAACAGCAGTGCTGCGAATTGCTCAACAGGGAAAATCACTACAAACTATTGGAAAAAACGACCTTGGAATCTCACCCGAACTGATGAGCCAAGTGCAAACGCGCCTGCTGCTGGTGGCTCAACTGACTCAAAATCCCAGCAGTCTTGCTCCAGACCAACTGCAACGATATGTTTTATATCAACAGCAATTGAGCGATCGTCAGTCTCTTAGCCAACTGCAAAAGTCGAGTCTACAATCTAAAATTGCTGAATCTGATGCTCAAATTAATCAAACTCAGTTTCAGCTACAACAAGAGCAAGAACTGTTAGCCCGATTGCGTCCGCTTGTCAAACAAGGTGCGATCCCCCGGGTGACTCTGTTGCAGCGTGAAGTCAGCGTGGGTGATCTGCAAAAACAACTGATCCAAAGTCGGCTCCAAAAAGAACAAGTAGAAATCGGTCAGCTTCAGGGCAGAGTTGAAGATGGCAAACTGTTGAATGAGACTCAACAAGAGTTGCAGAAACAACTAGCAGACTTAGATGCTAAGTTTGACACCATCATCAAAGATAACCAGCGTCAGATGATCGAGGTCAACTCGCAGTTAAATCAGGTTCGGCTCGACCTCAAAAATCAGGGGTTGCGGTCTCCTGCGGATGGAGTGGTGTTTGAGCTAGCATCAAAACTTCCGGGGGCAGTGACCCAGCCGGGACAGACGTTGTTGCAAGTGGTTCCTAATGAGTCGCTGACGGCGCAAGTTCAGGTTGCCAATGCTGATATTGCCAACATTCAGGTGGGAATGCCCGTCGATATCCGTATTGATGCCTATCCTTTCACTGAGTTTGGCTCTGTTAAAGGGATGATCTCAAAAGTCGGTAGTGAGACAGTTCCGGTGACCCAGCAAGCCCCACGATCGACCGTTTTCCCCGTTGAGGTGCGGCTCGATCGTCAGTTTCTCGATCGGCGATCACAGCGCTTTTCACTCACACCCGGCATGACGATTACCAGTCTGATCAAAGTTCGTCAACGTGCTCCTATAAGTTATGTGACAGAAGAGATCACAAAAGCGTTTGACGGGGCTAAGTCAGTTCGTTAAGGGGCGAACCACAATGAAAACTGCTCTATTGATGGGGATAGGGGCTGCATTGCTGGAATGGGACAAGCGATCGCATTTATGCTTAAAGGCGTGATCGATTGTTCAGTAAACCGCGATTAATGAACGGCTTTAATTTAGGGCAGGAGCTGTTAACGGGGTCTTATTAATTGGAACTCATAGAAAATCGGTTCTAATTAACAGATTTATTTGAATTAGGGTTGCCATTTGATCAAAGTTTGTTATAGTAGGCACAGGGCGACGATGTAACTTAGAAGAATCAAAACATTCACCTCTGCCCAAGTCTTTACTGCTCCAAATTCGTCAGCATTTACCGCAGAAGCCTAAGCTGAACGAGGCATCTCGATCGTTACTCAAAACAAGTCAAGCAATCTATCTGACAGTCATCCTGGGTTCCTAAAGACTTAGTAGAGATTGAGTCTTCTTTTGTTTGAATTTATCGTCGTCAATTCAGGGTTGAGCAGAATTATAGATTTAGTCCTGAAAAATCGTTGAATAGATCAACAGATTGTCTTCAGCATTTAAGCAGTGATGAATCTATAGAGCATATCTGTCTGTATTGACATAAATGACGATGGTTAAAGTTAATCAATCTAATGTTGTTGAAGTTGATTGGAAAGCTTTACGTCATCATTCATGTCAGTAATCTAATTCTTGAAATTTGTCCATTTTCTTAAATTCACAGGAGTCGTTATGGAAGGCTTTGATCATAAGAACCATTCAGACCAACAAAACGCAGTTGGAATTGCAGATCCTTCTCTTGGTGCTGCAAATTCTAGCTCATCAACGAGCGGATCAAAAGGCTCTACTGCTCAAGATCTAACCCTTGAGCAATCGCTTAACTCGGCGCTGGCACCTGATGAACAGCAAGCCGTTCCAGCAACGGATGATCACGACCATAATCCAACGGTTGGCAATTTTCAGCTTCATGTCCCTTTAGATCAGGTCGCGTCTGCTAGAGGACTTGATGTCAGCAAAGTATCTCGCGAAGACTCATTTCGCGATAATCTCGGCTCTAAGGGCGACTATCTAAACCCCAAAGGTGGGAACAACGTCGTGATTGGGTCGGGCGATAGTGACGTGATTCGTGGCACTGGGCGTGGCTTTAACACCATCACCACCGGAACCGGAAACGACACGATCATTTTAGGAAAAGAAACGACTAACCGAGTTCTTGACTTTGATGCTGCCAACGATCGCTTCGTGCTGTCAGGAATTAACCCCAAAAATATCATCATTGCTCAAGGCAAAAACCCCGGTAAAGGAGGGCTAGACCAGCCTCTTGACTCGGTCAACAATGCTCTGATTATTGACAAGAAAACAGAACACATTCTCGCATCGTTGCCATTCGTGAAAGCATCTGACCTCTCTGAACGCAACTTTGCTCTCAACAGTCGTGAGGCAAACCAAAGTCTCAGAGGTCTTAAAGACGAGGGCTTTAAGAATCAGCGAGGCGACGGCAAACTCACGGGCACTCAGGGGCACGATCGCTTAATCGGTGGCGACGGGGATGACTTCCTCTATGTGGGCAACGACGGCTTTAAAACGGGTACAGCAAGAGGAACAGGTCCAGCAGAATTTCCCTTCAAAAATGACAGCCCCGGCACTACAGAACTGAATACCGAGCTAAAGGATGGGGTTCTCAAAATCAGCGGAAGCTATAAAGATTTTGATGCCTTCCCGCTCTTTAGCCAGGGTGAAACGACCATTGACCCCAACGCTAAAATTCTCAATGGTTCAGATCCAGTATCACTGGTGAACAACTTTTTGAAAGTTCCGAAAGATGTGGAAGGCAATCTGCTTTCTGGCACCCACTTGCACTTTAGTCCCTCTGGAGATGCGCGCGGCAACTTTGCGGATGCAACGGTTGTTCGTTTCTTAACCAATACACCAACCGATGCTAAGTCGGGCACAATTTCGGGTGAGTTTGAGCTAACTCCAACTGAGCAAGCTGCGTTCTTAGCAGGTGACCTCTATGCCAATATTCATACCAACATTGATGGAGATGGGGATGGCAGAGCAGGGTTCCCAACTGGAGAAAATCGCATTAACTTCAACCGAGATGTGATTCAGTTTGCATAGCATGATGGACAACCGATAACCCGCTGTAGAGACGTTTCGATGGAGCGTCTCTCGACATGAAAATTTTCAAACTTCAATCTTTGTCGAGGTCAGAATGAGCCAGATTCAAGAAGTCGTAACGCTGGTGCTTGTTAGTATCTTACTTGGTGCAACAACAACTACTACTGCGATCGCTGATGATTACAGTTCCAGTGACGACAGTGCTTTAATGCCCAATATTACTAAGGCAAGTCAGGCAAATTTAGTACAAGATCGTGCAACGGTGCGTGATGACATCTATTCGTTTACGATGACCCTGCCCCAAAAGACAGATAGCCGCTTTGCAAAGCTGTCCTTTTCGTTTGCCAAGCCCGATCTAGACCGTACGATCGTGCCGATTAACCTTAACCTAGCCGCGACTACTGCTGTTATTGCTACCTCTGGGGAAGCGATCGCGGTTAAAGACACGTGGATTGATGAAACAGGCACCGTTTGGGTAGAGTTTAATTCGCCTGTAGCTGCAAAAACTACCCTTACGGTTATGTTTAAACCCCAAAGACCTCTAGCTGCTGGACAATATACTTACAGCATTGCTGCTTATCCAAAGCTTTCTGCCCCTATGTTTGTCAGCGACGGAATGCTGAACATTGTTCAATAGTTGCCGTACAGCTTCTAACGAAAAGCTGAATGAGCAGGCTGAGACAACCCTTGTATTAGATAGTGGCGATCTCAGCCTGAATTGAGGTGTTTGGCACAGATGCCGCCTTTGGCATGAAGACGAACTCGAATAGACTAATCTCTAAGGATTGTGGATTTAGTAATGTCGGAAATTTGCCCTCCTCACGAAGTCTACCGTGTACACACAAGTTGATCGATCCGTCATTACCAAAATCTTTCGCCCCCTAAATCCCCCATTCTGGGCAGGGTGGTTTCATTGTGGCAGTAGGAAAATGAGGATGGACTGAAATCACTAACATAACCATCAGTCCATGACCCTCATAGCACAATTAAAGACGATCAAAGACCCTCGCAAACCACGAGGTCAACGCTATGCACTCTG
>JBBRMC010000075.1:0-10377 GCA_038231055.1 Leptolyngbyales cyanobacterium | reverse complement strand
GTTTCACCTGCCTGAAGCAGTAACAGATTATGGAATTCTCTTTCGGAATCGGTATTGAATGCTACCTGACCTTTTTTTGAAATAAGGAAATAAATCAACTCCTTTCGGTTATTATTTTCATAAAAAAATGCCTCGATCGTACTGACTCGCTCTCAGCACCAGATCTAGCATGATGGGCGAAACGTGTTGCCCGTCAGCAATCAGACCACAATACACATCAGGATGCACGATCGCCGCTCCCAATAGTCCCGGTTCTCGGTGGTGAAGGCTGGGCATCGCATTAAAGGCATGAGTCACCATTGAGGCTCCTTGAGCAAAGGCTTGCTGTGCTTGGGATGCGGTTGCCTGAGAGTGACCAAGACTGACGATGATGCCTAGCGATCGTAGATAGGCGATCGCTTCCCCAGTCGGGTCGAGTTCGGGGGCGAGAGTGATGACTTTAACCACAGAGGCATAGTCTCCTAAAACGCGCTTAACGGTCTCGATCGTGAGTGGCAGAAGATGTTCCGCAGGATGGGCACCGCGCTTTTCGAGATTGAGAAACGGTCCTTCGAGGTGAACTCCGAGAATTTGGGATGACAGAAGCGGTGACAGAACAGAGAGCGATCGCTGAATGGTCTCGATCGAGGTGGTGACGATCGTGGGCAAAAATCCATCTACGCCCTGGCTCCAGAGAAATTGCCCGATTTCTTCTAATTGGTGACAATTCTCATTACTTAAGTCTGGAAAGGCTAAACCCAGCGCGCCATTAATTTGCAAATCAATCCCGCCTAACGAAATCCAATCCCTTGAGACATCAAGAACTGGTAAATTCGTTTCTAGTCGGATTGCCTGGGGAAGAATTTCACGGATCGCGCCCTTCTGAATCCAAATCTGCTGCAAGTCCTGAAACCCCGGCACTTGGGCGTTGAGAATCCACACGTCGTCCAGCATGAGCGATCGTCACCAAAACCTTACGCTCTCAATCCTCCCATAGCTAACGTTCCAACAAAGCTTTTAGCGTTTGGGCAAGCGCAGGTTTTCCAAACTGTTCTAAAACGGCTTGTCTCAGCCAAACTCCGTTACATCGCGGATCTTCACCGTTAAGAATTTCGATGCAAGCTGCTGCAACCGCACCTGGATCGCGATGGGGCACTCGCCAACCCAATTCACCATCTTGCAACGGGTCAGCCGAACCATCTGCATCTCCTGAGAGGACGGGAACTCCACACGCCATTGCTTCGAGATAGACGATGCCAAAGCCCTCCTGAGACGGCATGATGTAGGCATCTGCAAGGCGATAATGGTCAGCTAACGCTGCGGTTGAGACAAATCCGGCGAAAACGACGCGATCGCTCACTCCCAAATCGTCTGCCAGTTGGGCGAGGCGGGGCTGGTCATCTCCTCGTCCGATCACCAGATATTTGACGTGAGGAAACCTCTGAATAATTGCGGGCAGCGCCCGGATCGTGACATCTACGCCCTTGTAGGGGTCGCCTGACCACAATCGCGCCACCGTCATCAAAACGTTGGCTCCGGCTAACTGGTAGCGCTCCATTAATTCTGATGATTTAATCCCAGGAGTAAATGCTTCGCCATCGACGACACACGGTAAGAGATCGACGCGATCGGGATCAAGGTTATTGGCGAGACAGAGTTGATCGCGAGAATAGCGGCTGATTGTCCACACTCGATCGGCTTGCTGAAGAGCCTGCTGTTTGGCGATCGGAAGCGTGTCCCAAACTTCTTTGCCGTAGGTCAAGACCGTGTAGGGAATTCCTAACGGTTTGCAAAGGGTTTGAATTAACGGCGCTAAGTTGATGTGACCGCAAAACACGCGCTGAGGGCGATTTTTGAGTAGGTAAGTGAATAGACTGATGGCTAGACGAGTTCGTCCAACCGCAGCATTCTGAGATTTGAAATAGTGAAACTCGATCGCACTCAACTCAAACGGATTCTCAACCTCGGCACTATCTCTTAATAGAAAAACATCTGCCTCTTCTGCGGAATGGGCTTGCAAAATGTCTTTGACATAAGACTGAATTCCACCTTCGCAGGAGAAGATCTCTAGAAAAACAAAAACAGGCTTTTTAAGGGATGAATGAAGGACGAGGGATGAATCGTGCTGAGTCTCGGTCGTGACTCTTGTAGACTCTAATCTTGCGGTCTGCAACTCATTCTTCATCCTTCATTCCTCGTGTTTAGGTACGCGCTTGCTTCAACATATCGATTAATGTGTGATGCGCGTCTTCAGCATCTTTTAGCTCATGGTCAAACGGAATCCGCAATGATACGGGTTCGCCCTTAATCTCAGCCTTGAGATCCATTCCTTGAGCATCGATCGCTGCCATTTCTGCGCTTGTTGCCTCACTCGCTTGCCCGTAGGCAGTCGCATAAAGCAAAACGGCTGAGGCGTGATCCTCATTCATGTGTTTGCAGATGCGATCGCTGACGGCTTTAGAAAATACTTCGCTGCTGGTTTCTGACATGGTTGCTTTCTCTAGTCCACTGTCAAAAATCATAGCAAGCCCGTGAGACTTGAATGCTTTTAGTGCGCGATCGCCGTCTCCAAAACTGGATTCTGACACGCCTCGATTAAGCCTTCGATCCCCTGCACGATCTGAATCTTGGTATGGAGTCGATCGGCAAGTTCCTCAACTCGCATATCGTCTAAAAAGCAGGTATCGTCATGTTTGAGCATTAGAGACGGCAGCAAAAGCCCATCGCCTAAATCTTGACCTTGCAGAGCTTGTAGAATATCCTGCCCAGTCAGCAGCCCTGTAACTGTGATGGTTTGTCCCCAATAGTGACTATTGAGTGCCACCATTCGCACGGTGAGTCCTTGCACTTGATTGAGACGCTGCAAAATGGGCTGAAAGGCTTGCTCGACTGCGTTGCCGACAATCCAAGTGAAAGTACGATCGGGCGCAACTCGCTTAGGCAATCGTTTAGATGCCGTCTTGAACTGCTTGAGAAACTGTCGAATTGAGCCAACTCCATTGCCAATTTGTGGATAGTCTTCATAATGCGACTCCGGCGGCAACTCCTGTCCGGCGATCAAAAACCATTCATCCGCTAACCAGGCAAACGTCGAGCCAAACTGCTGCTGAAACTGCTGCTGAAGTCCTTGCACTTGGACAATTACCTCTTGTGCTTTCTCGCGAGTCACTGGAATCAACTCATCTTCGTTGGGACGAAAGCGCGTCAATCCGACCGGCACGACTGCCACCGACGCAACCGCAGGAATATCTTGCTGGTGAAACGTTGCCAAATCTAAAAGAGTGCGCGTCAGATGATCCCCGTCATTAATGTCGGGGCAAAGCACTACCTGAGCATGAATCTGCAACTGGCGTTCTTGAAACCACTGCAACTGCTGCAAAATCTGCCCCGCCCGCAAATTTTTGAGCAATCGACTTCTCACCTCTGGCTCGGTCGCATGAACCGACACAAACAAGGGAGAAAGCCGCATTTGCTCAATGCGCTGCCACTCTCGCAACGTAAGATTGGTCAGCGTTAAATAGCTCCCATAGAGAAAGCTGAGGCGATAATCATCGTCTTTGTCGTAGAGCGTTTCCCGCATTCCGGGTGGCTGCTGATCGATAAAGCAAAACGGACAGCGATTTGTGCACTGTATGAGTCCGTCGAACAGGGCAGTTTCAAACTCCAGTCCTAAGTCTTCGTCGTAGTCTTTCTCAATTTCGATCTGATGGGTTTTTCCCTTGGTGTCCAGCACTTCCAGGTCTAGCACTTCATCGGCACAGAGAAACTGATAGTCGATCAAATCACGAGGGGGTTGTCCATTAATTGACACCAAGCGATCGCCCGCTTCAAAACCAATTTCTGCGGCGATCGATTCTGGCAAAACCGCCGTGATTAACGCTGGACGAATAGAAGACTCGCTCATGAGAAACGCCTGGAATGCTGAGATCTTCAGTCTACCAATTTAGGCATTTTTCAACACATTCGTTGCGATCGCCACCAGCAGCGTCGCCCCAAATGCCAGCCGATACCACACAAAAATCAGCGTATTTTTAGTTTGCAAATATTTCAGTAACCAGGCGATCGACAGATAAGAAAAGATAAACGCCGAAACAGTGCCAACCAATAGAGGAATCAAATCATCGACGTTGCCAAACGCTTTTCGAGCTTGATAGAGCGTCGCGAGCGTCAACGTCGGAATGCCTAATAAGAAGGAAAACCGAGCGGCTGTCTGTCGCTCTAATCCTAAAAACAAAGCGGCGGTTAGGGTCGAACCCGATCGCGATGCCCCTGGAAACAGCGCAATCATCTGTCCCAGACCGACTAGAATCCCGTCTTTAATTTCTAAGCTGTCAAACCCTCGTTTATGGGTGCTGATTTTTTCTGCCAATCCGAGCAGCAGCGCCATGACGATCGACATCACCGCGATCACTAGCGGACTTTCTGGCAGCTTATCTTTCAGGAGCAAGCCACCCACCACAGCAGGCACCGTTCCGACCGCAATGCCGACTAATAACTTCCACTCTTCCCGCTCCCAGTCTTTTTGCTGAAAGGCTGACAAACCGCCCGTCAAAATCTGCTGGATGTCTTTCCAGAAATACATCACGACTGCGATCACACTGCCAAACTGAATCGCATCAATAAAGTATTTTTGCTGCGACCAGTGAAATACGTCTCGAAAAATCAGCAGGTGGGCGGTGCTGCTAATCGGCAAAAATTCTGTAATGCCCTGCACGATGCCAAGCACGATCGCCTGAAAAATTCCAACCAGCAAATTTCCCCCGTTTGAGACAGTAGGATCTGGAATGCCGAGCAACGATTGTCCAGAATGCCAGAGACTGCTCCATCCAAACGTGACGGTCAACCAATCAGGGTTGAATTGCAAACTTTCCATGCGTTCATTCCTTTTAATGAGGGTAGGCGGGCAGTCATTGAGATTCTACGGCTGTCTTCGCAGCGAGAGCCAGTGTATCCGAAAGATATGACTTCCCGATTCAAATTTGATGACGTTCAATAAAATTTCATCGACCAATCTGCTCACACCTCATCAAAAGTCCGCTACGATAAGGTGAATGCCCAGGGGGGGGATATTTCTTAAGGTTGATTTCACAGATATCCCGCTAAACTCTCAGAATCCCTATGGTAATGTTAAGTAACGTAAACAAACTTAATTAATCGTTAAACTACTTTGATTTCCTATCCACCTACTCCCACCGCTGCTCGCCCTGCCTCAGTGACTGAAGTAACGATTCTTTCGCCTCAGACTACTTCTGTTGCTCAACGCTGGTTGGTTTTTGGCGGAGCAATCTTTCTAGTCTCGGTGCCCGTATTTTTTGAAGCTCCTTTAGTCCGGTTGCTGCCCTGGTTGAGTTTAGCGGCTACCGCAGGCTGGGTGTGGCTAAGTATAGTCCTCTCATCTAGACCAAAAACTCAGGTTTGGGGAGAATTGCTTACAGGCTTCACCTGGACGTGGCTAGCGGGTTCTCTTTATTGGGGATGGTTGCGTTGGGAACCGACTTTGCACTTACCGATCGAAGCAATTGCGCTCCCGATCGCCTTGTGGGGTTTGAGTCGCGGTTGGTGCAAGATTGGTAATCTCTTCTACCTAGGGTCTTTGTTTGGCACGATCGTGACGGATATCTACTTTTATCTCGCTGATCTGATTCCCTACTGGCGGCAGGTGATGCTGGTCGAACCCGATATGGCTCAGACCGTCTTTCGCCAAGCAGTTGCTCAAGTGCATACTCCTTGGGGGCTTTCGTGGGTAGCTGTTTTAGCAACGTTGCTTCTGAGTGTTGGCATTATTTCTTCTCGTTCACAAAAACTGCACTGGCTAGCGTTTAGTGGGGCAGTTCTGAGTACAATCTTGGTAGATAGCTTATTTTGGCTAGCGGCTTCCCTTGCGTGAAGTTTAGATAGGCTAGGTTAACTAAAACATTCAGAAAATAAATTTTTACTGCTGAAAATTCGATAGTCGGTTGCTTAAAGATGTTAAGCGATCTATTTTCGATAGTGATGGCTAACCCCCCTTTGTTGTGTCATGCTGCATGATAAGAAAGGATTATTTGCTTCTCAGCCTGTGGTGACTTTGCAACCCACTCCACATCTCGTATTAAGAACAGACTCAGGAAGTCGTCAGTTTCCTATGGCTAACGGCAACTGTTGGACTGTTGGACGCAGTGAAGATAACAACGTCGTTTTATCCGATCGTTGGATCTCACGCAACCATGCGATGGTGCAGTCAATGGAGACAGGCGAATTTTATTTGATCGATTTGGGCAGTCGCAATGGCTCCTTTCTCAATGGTCGGCGCGTCAGCATTCCCGTTACGTTGCAAAACGGCGATCGGCTAACATTTGGGCAAACCGAACTTGAGTTCTACTGTCCGGTTCATCGCTCGGTTGATGCCTCTCTAGGAATGGATTCTAAAGAGTTTACGGCGACTGCTACCCTTCATATTCGTCGCTTAATCTCCGTTTTGGTCGTAGACATTCGAGACTTTACAGGGCTGACCCGTCAACTTGATGAAAAACTGCTTTCAGAAGTGATTGGCACTTGGTTTCGACGAGCGGGAGATATTATTCGTGAACATGGAAGCTGGGTTGATAAATACATTGGCGATGCTGTGATGGCAGTCTGGATTCATGGAGCACAGGGCATTAATCGAGATGAAATGCTGCGGCTCATTCAGGCTGTGAATGCCCTACACACCATGACGAGTAGTCTGCATCATCAATATCCTCTGCCATTTCCTCTCAAAATTGGAGCCGGGATCAACACAGGTTATGCAATGGTGGGCAATACAGGAAGCGGCGATCGACCTGATTACACGGCTCTTGGTGACACTGTGAATGCAGCATTTCGATTAGAATCTGCCACTAAGCAGATTGGGTTAGATATTGCTTTGGGTGAAGCTACTTATCAACACTTGTCTACGCTCGTGGCGGGTTCTAATTTCTTTGAGCAATATAACGTTCACCTCAAAGGCTACGATGCCCCCACAACAACCCGTGCCTGCTCGTTTGAGGATCTTGATACATTCTTGAAAACCAAAGTCGAAAGTGGTGGATAAGAGGTTAGCTTGATCGAAGGTCGCCCTAGAAGAAGTCGATGAGACGTTTGTAGCATTGAGATGATAGGCTCTAGTAAAAGCTGTGTAGAGATCCTGCTCGATCCGAATGGGAGGGAAATTCACTATGAAACGTTTAGTCCGCTTTGTTGCTACTTTAAGCTTGATCGTGAGCTGCTTAGGTTGGCTGGGGTCATCTCAAACTGCTTTAGCCGCCAACTTTAGCGATCTCGGTTTTGCTCTCCGCCCGTCTGTGCTGGTGGCAGCAGAGGCGACCGGGTCGCTTCGGAATGCCGTCGAAGACAAGATGGCAACGGAATTTGGTAAAAAGATTGACTTAAATAACACTAATTTGCGAGCGTTCCGGCAATTTCCGGGAATGTATCCAACCCTGGCAAGCATCATTTTTAAGAATGCTCCTTATGAAAAGGTTGAAGACGTTCTAGAAATTCCTGGATTAACCGAGAAGCAAAAAGAGACCCTTCAGGGAAACCTCAATAACTTTGTCACCAGCGAAGTGAGTAGAGAACTTACCGAAGGCAACGATCGCATCAATAACGGCATTTACCGCTAGATTCAGATCGATTTAAACCATTCTCTTTGACTCGCATTTGTGCTCGATCGCTCTCTGCGCCATAGGTTTATCCAAGATGTTTTCTCTGGCTCGACCTACTTGCAGGGAGCCTTTTTTTATCGTTAGCTCACTATGTCAGATTCCAGCTTTGACGTGTCTAAACGCCTTGATAGTCCCGATCGATTTGATGTGCTTGTGGTAGGTGCGGGTGCTGCCGGGTTATACACTGCGCTTTGTCTACCCACTGATCTTCACATCGGGCTGATTACAAAAGATGCCCTATCTCGATCTGCCAGCGATTGGGCGCAGGGGGGAATTGCTGCGGTGGTTGACTCTCACGACTCGACAGCGCTGCATCTTGAAGACACGCTCAAAGCGGGAGCCGGACTGTGTGACTATGATGCAGTTAAGTTTTTAGTCGAGAACGCCGCGACGTGTGTTCACAACTTGGTGGAGATGGGAGTGGCGTTCGATCGCGATGGGTCTAATCTCGCCTTGACGTTAGAAGCGGCTCATTCTCGTCGGCGAGTGCTTCATGCGGCTGATACAACGGGTCGCGCTGTTGTGACAACCTTGACAGAACAGGTTCTCACCCACAAAAATATTCAAATTCTCTCTCAAGCCTTTGTGCTGGATCTATGGCTCGATCCCCATAATCAGCGTTGTCAGGGAGTCAGCTTAATTTATCAAGGGCAAGTTCGGTGGATTCGAGCGGGAGCCGTTGTTTTAGCAACTGGTGGCGGCGGACAGGTGTTTGCTCAGACGACGAATCCTGCGGTCAGCACTGGGGACGGAGTGGCGATCGCTCATCGGGCTGGAGCGACTCTACGAGATTTAGAATTTGTGCAATTTCACCCTACGGCTTTGACAAAAGCAGGTGCACCTCGATTTTTGATTAGCGAAGCAGTGCGCGGAGAAGGGGCACATTTGGTCGATCGACAGGGGTATCGTTTTGCCTTTGATTATCATCCCGCTGGAGAGCTTGCACCCAGGGATGTGGTGAGTCGGGCAATCTTCAATCATCTGCAAAAAACAGAGTTAGATTCAGCAAGTGCCAATGTATGGCTGGATTTGCGTCCCATTCCTGCGGAAACGATTCAGCATCGCTTTCCCAATATTATTCAAGTGTGCCAACATTGGGGCATTGATGTTTTTCAAGAACCGATCCCGGTTGCCCCGGCTGCTCATTATTGGATGGGAGGGATCGAAGCAAACCTTCTGAATCAGACAACGATTTCGGGGTTATATGCAGTAGGCGAAACTGCCAGTACGGGCGTTCACGGGGCAAACCGACTTGCCAGTAATTCTCTCCTCGAATGTTTGGTTTTTGGGGCACAACTGGCACATCTTGCAATGGATGATGGGCTACCTAACCCGATCGAAGAATCGGCTAGCCCGAAGATAGTTCAGTGCTTAGAGTCTTTTGAGCTAGACACGATTCAAACGCTTCGTGCAGAACTCCCTAAACTGATTTGGCGTAGTGCAGGAATTTGCAGGGAGCAGGGGACTTTAGAGAAGGCGATCGTGCAAGTTCAACTCTGGCAAGAAGAATTTGCTCAACTCTCGATCAGCCAAGCGCTGATCAACCTCAATCCGCTTGAGACCATTCAGTTTGCTGCTGATGCTGACACGCCTTTAAAGGCGTGGGGAGAGTTGTATAACTTACTAGATGTTGCTGACCTAATTCTCAAAAGTGCCCAATTCCGAACTGAGAGCCGAGGTGGACATTATCGATCGGACTATCCTCAATCTTCCGCCGACTGGCAAGTCCACACTGTTGTGCAAGGCGATCGCTGGAGCACTGCTCCTGTAAAAACCTGACTTACAAATACTTTTGCACGACTCCCCAGCCCGTTAGCGATACGAGAACGAACGCCACACAAAGTAAAGCATTCACACCAATGTGCAGAGGACGCGCCCAAGGGCGATCGGGACCAATCTGTACCGCACTCCACGCTGAGAGCAATACTAACTCCACGACCCCAATCCCGATAGGGAGGTGGGTTGAATGACCCAAACTACCATAATGACCCAAAGTGCCTACGATGCCGATCGCCAACAGCAGCAGCACTAGCAGCGACATTGCGGCACCACTCCAAAAATGCAAAGGACGTAGCCAATCAGGAGACCGCCAGCTTCGAGTTCGTCCTGCAACCATGCCAACTCCAGTCACGGCTTGCACCAGATAAGCCACGATCGCTAAGCCCATTGACCACGCTGCAATTTTCCAGAGCCAGATAAAAGAGGGCAAATCCAAGGTTCTTAGTCCCGCGCATTACCTCTCTATCTTCCTCAAAAAAGCGGCAAGTGAGTAAATTTTTAGCTTAATGTCGATCGGACTAATCTACAGACGTTAAGACAATTGCTCTTGTCCCAGCATCCTGAGAGCTACCTCCAGGCATGGTTCCTTCGTTTCTGAGTTCCAATTCTTGTTCTAAAGCCGGTTTGCTGATAGTTCCACCTTCTTCCAGAATCTCAAGACTAGAACACGCAATCGTATCGGATAGAATAGCACTCGCCATCATGCCTGTATGGATCTCTAGATGGGCATCGGAGAGTGCCTCAAAAAGCAAGCGTTGACCCGGAAACACAACGCGCTCAAAATACCAGTTAGGGATGTTTGTAATTCGAGCAATCTGAATTTGGTTAGTTGCGTTAACGTAGCCGCAAAGAAGGCGATCTCGGCTATCGGACGGGACGGGATCGAAGACTTGAGCCATAAGCCTATTGGGGTACTCCAGCCTTAAAGGTGGTCATTAAAAGGAACCCTAACACC
>JBBRMC010000074.1:0-10405 GCA_038231055.1 Leptolyngbyales cyanobacterium | reverse complement strand
GAGAATGGGTCAATTTAGATGGGTCATAATATTTTTTAATCAACAGGAAGATCCCAGCCAATGATTAGATATTTTGATTTATCAGCAGCATCATCCCTGGGATAGATTAAAAACCTTTTTTTGTTACAAGTTCATAACTTCACGCAGAAAAATCATAATAGGTTCACTCCTTAAACCAAAGATTGACGGAGCAAAATCAGCCAGATAGCTTAAATGAGATCTTGCACCCGCCCCTTCACTGCGATGGTGTCCCGCCCGTGAATGGAATTCCGGGCTAGTCTTGCGAAGTCCATTGAAATGGACTGAATTGCCTCAATCTCTCGTTCAGTCCCTTGAGTGGACTTCGCACCGTTAGACCGTGATTTTCAATTACGGGCGGGTGAATGCTAGAAACGAGGGAGTTTTAATCGGGTGCAAGATCTCAGCCTCTAAGGAACGGTACTCCATTCCTGAGAAAAGTAAGAAACACCCCGTTTCATCTATATCTATCATCCTTGTCATTCAGAGTGTGTTTCTTAGGAGTTAAGGTCGGTTGCATAATTTTGAGAGAAAAAACCGATCGCCTGCTCAATAAACAGAGTGAGCCGCTAACAGAGGCAGCGTCTTACCGAACGCTAAAAGATCCCACATTAATAAGGGGACAGTTGCCAACCCTTAGACAACTGCCCCCTCGTTGAACAAGCATCTGCCTGAATTTAGCGAAACATACTGCTGACCGACGTGTCTTCATGAATCCGCCAGATGGTTTCGCCTAATAGATTCGCGACGGAGAGAACAGTCAGTTGGGGAAAGCGGTTTTCTTCAGCAACTGGAATGGTGTTGGTCACGATGACTTCTTCTAGGCAACCACTTGAGAGACGCTCGATCGCGGGGGGAGAAAACACTGCATGGGTTGCACAAGCATAGACTTGCCGCGCTCCTTGCTGCCGTAAAATCTTAGCAGCCTCGGTGATCGTGCCAGCCGTATCGATCATGTCATCGACCAGCACTGCCGTTTTGCCGCGCACATCCCCGATCACGTTCATGACTTCGGCAACGTTATGCGCTTGGCGACGCTTATCAATAATTGCGAGAGGCGCATCATTCAGCTTTTTAGCAAACGCTCTGGCACGAGCTACGCCACCCACATCGGGCGAAACCACCACAATGTCAGGAAGCTGTTTGCTGGCGAGATAGTTGATCAAAATAGGTGAGCCGTAGACATGATCCAGCGGAATATCAAAGTAACCCTGAATCTGAGCCGCGTGCAGATCCATCGCGAGAATGCGACTTGCACCTGCTTGAGTAATTAAGTTTGCCGCCAATTTTGCCGTAATTGACTCGCGACCTGCGGTTTTACGATCGGCTCTGGCGTAGCCATAATAGGGAATCACTGCCGTGATCTGTCGTGCCGAAGCGCGCCGACAGGCATCCACCATGATCATTAGCTCCATCAGATGATCATTGACGGGGCGACACGTTGGTTGAATTAAATAGACATCACAACCCCGAATCGATTCTTGAAGTTGAATGTAAAGCTCGCCATCCGCAAACCGTTTTCGCACCATAGGACCGAGATCGATTCCTAGGTAACGTGCAACTTCTTGAGAGAGGGCAGCATTTGCCGAGCCAGAAAGTAGTCGAAGCCGATTGTTGTCAGGAACCGCTGGAAATGCAGCAGGAACAGTTAACGTTGCAGAACGGATCACATTAAGCCCTCGAACGCGTTCATCGCAATCTTATCACCGGGGATTAGGAACTCTACCCCATTTTTGCCTGATCTATCGCTTTTAATCATGCCTTCAGAATTTAACGTAGTTTTAGATAAAGGCTGAACCGCTAACTGGGCAACCGATTTAGTCAAGGTGATCGCGATTTCTTAACTAAACGAAGCCGTCATCAGATCAGTGCATCGGTTGAGCAATTGCTCCATCAAATCATCTAACCTCTTCCTAATGTTGCCAAATTTGCTCATCCATGGCAACAAGAATTTGTCATGCTGCAAGGAGAAGATTTCAACGGGAATTTTAAGTAAGAATAGATTAATCTTGACAAGACACTAAACGTCCAGAAACCAAGAATTTAGCAAGCAACCGCGATCGACTCATCCTTATTAATGAATAGAAATCGAAACTTATTCTGTAGAGAAAAGTCTATTTAACCTGGTTCGCCTGCGTTATCTTGGAATCCGGACGAAAAAGGAGATTCTGTTGCATGAGCTTAAAAGACAGCATCACTGGAGACATTCAAGCGGCGATGAAATCTAAAGACAAGGTGCGGTTAGAAACCTTGCGAAGCATTAAGAAAGGGTTGCTGGAAAAAGAGGTGAGCGTTCGTCCGTTGGGGCAAACAGGTTTGACAGAAGATCAGGAAACTGAGGTGCTAGTGCAAGTGGCTAAACAGCGACGAGACTCGATCGAGCAATATCAAAATGCCGGACGTGCTGATCTGGCACAACAAGAAGCCCAAGAGTTAGCGATCGTAGAAGAATTTTTGCCCCAACAACTTTCAGACGATGAAGTAGCGCAGGTGATTGACAGCATTATGACTCAAGTCGGAGCAACCTCTGCCAAAGACATGGGTAAAGTGATGGGTGCGGCGATGCAGCAGTTAAAAGGCAAAGCAGACGGCAGAAAAATTCAGGCGTTGGTCAAATCTAAATTAAATAGCTAACGTTCTACCCGGTTCATCTAAGAAGCAATCCGTAGCTGATCTTCTTTAAGCTGTAGCTTCTCTCAGGGGCGAGACGCTATCAGAATATGAAGGACTGCGATGCAGCGTGTTCTGGTTTGGGCTGTAGACTTTAGACTGGAATCGTCGGGTCAAATCTTGAGACCCTCTTAACCATTATTGAAGTGTAAGTGACTGAATCTACTATGCAAACAGCTATTCCTACCGGAACTATTTTGCAGAATCGTTATCGAGTCCTAAGCATTTTGGGGCAAGGTGGATTCGGTCGAACTTATTTGGCAGAAGACCAGGGACGATTTAATGAACTGTGTGCCCTTAAAGAATTAATTCCACCGCAAGACAATGCCTATGCGCTAGACAAATCGAAAGAACTATTTCAGCGAGAAGCTCAGATTCTCTATCAAATTCAGCATCCGCAGATCCCTCAGTTTCGGGCGACATTTGAGCAAGACCAACGGTTCTTCTTAGTGCAGGACTATGTTGAGGGCAAAACCTACCGTGCACTGCTCGACGAACGCAAAACTCAGGGCTATGTCTTCTCAGAAGCCGAGGTAGTTCAGATTTTGCAGCAAGTCTTGCCAGTGCTGTCATACATTCACGGCAAGGGAATCGTTCATCGCGATATTGCACCCGACAATATTATGCTGCGGCAGAGCGATCGCCTCCCCGTCTTAATCGATTTTGGCGTGGTGAAAGAGCTGGCGACGCGGATTCAGTCGCCTGATACAGTCAGACAATCGACGACGGTTGGCAAGTTAGGCTATGCTCCCACTGAGCAGATGCAGACGGGACGCGCCTATCCCAATAGTGATCTCTATGCCTTAGCGGTGACTGCCGTCGTGCTGCTCACCGGACGAGAGCCACAAGAATTATTTGACGAAACCACCATGACCTGGCGCTGGCAGCGATTGGTAACGGTCAGCCCAAGTTTTGCAGTGGTGCTCAACCGGATGTTGAGCTATCGCACCACCGATCGCTATCAATCCGCTCAAGACGTGCTGCAAGCCCTCCAGTCTCCGCCTAATATTACGCCTGTTCCGCAAACCCCGCCTCCGATCGCCACTCAGCCTCAGCAGCAAACTTCCTCATCACGGATGGACACCGTAGCAGTGGGACGACGCGCTGATCTCGATCCAATCGTCACCCCGACGAATATCACTCGCTCAGATCCGAGCATTCCGACCCGCAGTTCCCTGTGGGATGACCCCTGGGCAGTGGGAGCGATCGGAACTGGATTAGTCTTACTGACTGGGTTGGGGTCTTGGACTTTAGTGCGTGCCTTGATGAACCCGCCTGCGCCAACGCCAACCCCGACTCAAACGATCGTCGTGTCTCCTAGCCCAACGACTACGCCGAGCGTTCGTCCGTCGCCGTCGCCTAGCCCTAGCACTCAGCCTGTCAATTATCAGCAGCGTCTCGATTTGGCAGCGGGTGAAAATGCCGCCAAAGATGGCACGTTACGATCGAATGAGACCTTGAGCTTTGTGATTCCGGGTCAGCAAGGAGAGACGTTGAGTGCGGCATTGGGAAGTGAGGGAGTTTTGCTGAGTGTCTTGGCACCCAATCAAGACCCAGTAGACGATCGTGCCAGTCGCGTTTCTCGCTGGGATGGCGAACTGCCCTATACGGGCGACTATACGATCGAGCTTAAAACCGTGAAGGGCATTCCCAAAACAGACTATAAGCTGAATGTAAGTTTGAAAGCACCGCCGACTCCAACTCCTTCAACACCAACACCGACTCCAAGTGTGACTCCGACAGTTCAAACTGAGCGGGTTGACTTTCCGGCAGGTCAAACCGGGACACAGATTGCAGGTCAGACAACCCCAGCGATCGTTCGACGCTATTTGGTGAATGCTCAACAAGGGCAGACCTTAATTGTGCAACTCAATTCGGGTGCGGCAACGTTGGCGATTCGCTATCCCAACGGGAAGTTGGTCGAAGATTCTTCGGGAGTTGTGAACTGGCAGGCTCAACTGTCGAAAAGCGGCGATTATCAAATTGATGTGATTGCTAATCAAGACACTAATTATCAGTTAGGGGTCAATGTTCGGTAGAGTAGTAGGAGTTTTGAGTGGCTTTGCTTGAACGCACTACTAATTACCGGAACCGACACCGACGCTGGCAAAACCGTTTTAACGACTGCACTGGTGGCATATTGGCAGGCTTATTGCAACCCTCGATCGCTCGGCGTGATGAAGCCGATTCAGTCAGGAACGGGCGATCGGGAACTCTACGGTCGCCTATTCTCACTAGATCAAACCTTAGACGAGTTGAATCCTCTCTATTTTGAGGCACCGATCGCGCCTCCGTTAGCGGCTGAAAAAGAAGGAACGCACATCAAATTAGAAAAGGTTTGGCTAAGCTTTGAGGCACTTCGCCAGAAACGAGACTGGGTTTTAGTCGAAGCATTGGGCGGATTGGGTTCACCGATCACGCGAGAAACAACGGTGGCAGATCTAGCCTGGGATTGGCGAATTCCAACCGTGTTAGTAGTGCCTGTGAAGTTGGGCGCGATCGGGCAGGCAGTTGCCAATGTTGCGTTGGCGCGATCGTGCCGGGTTCATCTCAAGGGCATTGTTCTCAACTGCGTCAATGATTGCTCCGAGGACGATATTGAGAACTGGGCACCTACAGATTTGATCGAATCGTTGACGAGGGTTCCGGTTTTGGGCTTGATTCCGCATCTGTCTGACCCGACTGATTTAGGCAAACTGGCTCAAGTCGCGTCTGATTTGGATTTAGAGCAATTAATTCCTTTAGGTTAGGTTTAGATCGTGCAGGTGAGATCGCCCGCTCGTTGGGTGAATCGGAGATTTTCTCGGTAGTCGATCGGGCAATCAATCACCGCCGGAACGTCTTGCGCTAGCGCTTCTTTTAAAGTGGGAATCAGATCGGCGCAGGACTCAATCCGATAGCCCTTCAATCCCATACTTTCGGCAAATTTGACAAAATCGGGATTGTTGAACTTAATAAATGACGAATGTCCGAATTGGTTTTCTTGTTTCCATTCGATCAGCCCATAGCCACCATCGTTGAAAATGATCGTGACAAACGCCGTGCCGATTCGCAGAGCGGTTTCTAATTCTTGACAGTTCATCATGAAGCCACCATCGCCTGTGACTGCGACAACTTTTTGATGGGGATGAACAAGCTTAGCCGCGATCGCGCCCGGAATCGCAATACCCATCGCTGCAAACCCATTGGAAATAATGCAGGTGTTGGGACGGTGACAGTGATAGTGACGTGCCATCCACATTTTATGCGCCCCCACATCCGAGATCACAATGTCGTCAGGTGCCATGATTTGCCGCAGATCATAGATCAGCTTTTGCGGCTTGATCGGAAAGCCATCGTCATTTCCATATTGAGCATAATCCGATCGAATTTCGGCACGCAGTTCTAGCGCGTAGGGTTCAGGTTTGCCTGCTCGATCGGCGCGATACAAAATTTCTTGCAGAGCATCTGAGATATCGCCCACCACTTCAGCGATCGGAATATAGCTGCTATCAATCTGAGCCGGAGTGGTGCTGATATGTACGATCGGAATGGTTGCCTTAGAATTCCATTTCTTAGGCGAGTATTCAACCAGGTCATAGCCGATCGCAATCACTAAATCAGCCCGATCGAACCCACAGCTAATGTAGTCTCGCTGCTGCAAACCCACAGCCCACAGTGCGAGAGGATGCGTGAACGGAATCACGCCTTTGCCCATAAAGGTGTTGGCAACTGGAATCGTGAGTTGAGTCGCGAACTTAGTGACCATCTCACTGGCTTGGTCGCGAATTGCCCCATTGCCCACTAAAATCAGCGGGTTTTTAGCTTCAGAAATCGCGATCGCGGCTTTCTCAATGCTGTGAAAGGAAGCGTAAGTTTTCTCGATCTCGCCTGTAGTCAAAGGCTGCCCGCTCACAGGCATCGCAGCAATGTTCTCAGGCAAATCAATATGAACAGCTCCAGGATTTTCGGTTTGAGCAATTTTGAAAGCTCGACGAACAATTTCTGAGGTGTTGCTGGGACGAACGATTTGAGCATTCCACTTCGTCACTGGGGCAAACATCGCCACTAAATCGAGGTATTGGTGAGACTCAATGTGCATCCGATCGGTGCCCACTTGCCCGGTGATGGCAACTAGCGGAGCACGATCGAGGTTTGCGTCAGCAACTCCGGTCATCAGATTGGTTGCCCCCGGACCGAGCGTTGAGAGACACACTCCTGCTCGCCCAGTTAAGCGTCCATAGACATCTGCCATGAATGCCGCACCTTGTTCATGACGAGTCGTGATGAATTGAATTGAAGAATCTTTGAGCGCCTCTAAAACATGAAGATTTTCTTCTCCTGGCAGCCCAAAAATGTATTCTACGCCCTCATTTTCTAAGCAGCGAATCAGTAGTTCAGCCGTGGTCATGTCGCCCATGATTTTACCCTCCGGGAAAAGGGATTAAGTGTGAATAATGCGATTTCAGGCTCGTTCATGAGATTTGAAGTCTTTAGATAAATCAATGCAGTTTCTATCAAGAACTCAGCTCAAAATAGCAGCCCAATCAGGGCACTGATATGCATCTGTTAAAATTCGATTTCAGAGTTTCTAAAGTTTGCGTGGCATCAAAAAGACTTTAAATCGGCTCACCAACAATTTTGTAGAAAGGAAGCATTTGCCTCTTCAAGTTATAGCTGATCTCATGACTTTCAAACCTTAAGCCTCTGAATCGATCCAGCAAGTCTGTTTTTCCCAAATCGTTTTGATGTTAACGAATTCATGAATTCCTTCTTTGCCTAACTCGCGCCCATAGCCCGATCGCTTGATGCCGCCAAAAGGCAAGCGCACATCAGATTTGACCATGCTGTTGATAAAGACTGAACCCGCTTCGATTTCTTCAATAAAGCGATCGCGCTCTTTTCGATCGGTCGTCCAAGCACTTGCCCCTAAGCCGAAGGGGGAATCATTAGCACGTTGAATCGCTGCATCAATGTCAGGAACTCGAAACAACAGGGCTACAGGACCAAAGAACTCATCATGCTCTGCTAGACAGCCAGACGGAATCTCACCTAAAATCGTTGGCAGATAAAAATTTCCTGGATGATCGTGCAGTGGTTCACCCCCGATCAAGAGTTTGGCTCCTTGCTCGACACTGGTTTTCACTTGTTGATCTAAATCTTTGAGAATTTCAGGTGTCGCGAGCGGTCCAATGTCGGTGTCGGGTAAAAGCGGGTCACCAATCTTGAGCGCACGATATTTGTCGAGCAGCCGATCGATAAACTCGTCGGCGATCGTATCCGCTACGATAAACCGCTTTGCTGCGATGCAAGACTGTCCGTTGTTGATCATGCGAGCGGTCACGGCAGTCGAGACGGCAGTCTCTAAATCTGCGCTGGGCATGACGATAAACGGGTCGCTGCCGCCCAATTCTAAAACGACTTTTTTGAGATGCTTTCCAGCGGTCGCCGCTAAACTCATTCCCGCAGGTTCGCTGCCTGTAAGCGTTGCGGCTTTGACACGATCGTCTGCCACGATTGCCGCGACCTTATCTGCTCCCACCAGTAGCGCTTGAAATGCCCCAGTTGGAAACCCCGCCCGACGGAGAACGTCTTCGATCGCTAAAGCGCACTGTGGCACATTTGAGGCGTGTTTAAGCAAGCCGACGTTTCCTGCCATCAGTGCCGGAGCCGCAAATCGAAACACCTGCCAAAACGGAAAGTTCCACGGCATGACTGCCAGAATAATGCCTAAGGGTTGATAGCGGATAAAACTATGACTGGCATCAGTTTGAACCGAAACATCTGCTAAGAGATGAGACGCATTTTCGGCATAATAACGGCAAACTGAGGCGCACTTTTCGACCTCCGAGATCGCCGCTTTCAGAGGCTTCCCCATCTCTAGCGTCATCAATTTGCCAAAGCGATCGCGTTCTGCCTCTAAAATTTCAGCCGCTTGATGGAGCCAAACAGCTTTTTGCGATATCGGGACAGTGCGATAGCTAAGAAACGTCTGCTGCGCCTGAGCGATCGCTTTGTCGAGGTCTCGATCGCTCAAAGGCTCAAACGTTTGCAAAACTTCTCCCGTTGCGGGGTTTGTTGTAGCGATTCCCATAGCCTACGCTCCAAACAACGATTTAAGATTCTAGTTCTTTAAAAGCAATCAAACTAACCAAAATTAAAAAGATCTAATGCAATAAGAATTGTTCAAAGTATTGAGACAAAAGTTATTCTTTTCTAGAGATTGCATCTTAATCTGAGGTTAATTCTTGATTTTTCTAGGGTTTGATTAAAGAGATACCTTTTATTATAAGGGTGCAATCGTTCAGAATCACAGTCAATGCGCTCGACGGTTTTTTCGTTTCCGATAGTCCTTTCTAAATCAAGAAATTCTACCCGTTGCCATAACCCAATTTTTTGAGAGCTGTTCTTAACCCTTTGAGAATGCTGCGTTCATATCTCTTAATGCGGAACTGCTCCGTCTATCGTTTAGTGAGAGCAGCCTCACTTGAGTTCAAAGTGTGTTCTCTACGTCTGTGTCATTCTTGGATTTGCGGGTCGATTGTGGTTCTCGAAATTGGGGAATATCAGCTAAAACTGCGATCGTGCCTGTCCTTCCAGTTTTGAGAGTGGCATCCGTTAAAACGTCAATGACTTCAATTCCAACAATTTCTTGAATCAACTTTGTTAGTTGAGGATTGAAGACTTTATCCAAATCATCTCTTACTTGTTCTGCCAATTCTTCTTGACCACTCGCAACCAAAACCTGTTCAGTCTTGGTAATAGAATCTTCTAAAATGATGACAATTTTGCCATCAAAGATTTGACACTGAACGCGACTTGGCTGCTGTCCAAGCTGAGTGCGATAGAGGGCTTGAATGCGCTGCGAAAGAGTGCGCTCTAGCTGCCCACGAGTTTGAGTTTCAAGATTCATAGCGCTTAATTTGAGAATACAGGGTTTTAATAACCAGATAAGATTTACTCCTTAATTCGATTATTATCCCAACTTCTGAAATTAAAGCAATCCATCTGAGGACGGGTTGAAGTCACCAAAGATCAACCAACAAACTCTTGCTTTGGTATCAGAAGTAACCACTTTGAATTGAGAATGATTGGAGGGCTATCTTGTTTCAATAAACCCATTGACGATCGCTAATACGATCGATAATAAAATCAACACCCACAAAACAAATCCTGGAAGAAAGGCAAATAACCCTATGCCTCTCAGAATCCAGACTAGGGCAGTTAGTCCAATAACTCCAAGAAAAACGATGATCCTGGAGTTAGATGGCTTACTCATAATTTCTCCTGATGGGGGGCATGTTCTCGCGGGTCTCTTAGCTGTGAGCCAAATTATCTAAATCTTCATTGAAAAACGGTAGATTTTTATGGCAAGGTGTCAATTATATTGATAACTTGACTCTGGTAGGAGCACGATCGACGACTCGTTACACTGTTCGTCATCTGCTCTGCACAGCCGAAATTGCCACGCTGACCTTCGTTGAGGAGTGCCGATCAAGATGAATACATCAAATCCCCATAACTTGCTTCAGAGATCTACAGATAGTTCGTCCGTCATTCCAGAGATTCGTGACGCTCAGCGCAGGTCTCTGATGAATGGTGAGATTCTTCTCAAAACACGCTCCTACACTGCTTGGGGAGGGGCGGTCACTGCCCAGATATATCTGCCTGTCTCACCTACTCAAGTTTGGCAGCAGTTAACCGATTATCCTCGCTGGACGTTATTTTTTCCGGATAT
>JBBRMC010000073.1:0-10446 GCA_038231055.1 Leptolyngbyales cyanobacterium | reverse complement strand
GCACTTGTTCCAAGTAGGGCTTAATTTTTGCAGCGCGATTAATGAATGTGATCGGCTGGCGAGTGTAAAAGACTAGACTGGGCTTTTCAAACGAGTTAGTCGCCATGACGATCGGTTCACCTTCCTGCCGGACTTCATCGACGATCTGAGCGACTTCTCTAAGAGGAAGCTGTCGCTCTATGTCTAGAATTCCGATAAAGGGTGTGATGAAGAAGAGAATAAACGCCGCACAGGTCGCCAGATTCACGCTCCAAAACCAGGAGATTCTGCGCTTGAAAACCAAAAATGTGCCAACGATCGCGCCGCCGAGCCAAATCAAACCGCCAATTTGCGGCAGTCCTGCCTCCTGCATTCGCATCCCCAACTGAGGCATTGATGGATCACGATTGAGCCAATTGGGACTGTAGAATGTCACCGCCGCCAACGTTACACAAAGAGCCAGACTGACATAGACACTCGCCTTTAAACCCCAGTTTGGAGCAGTTTTTTCTCTCTGATCACTCCACCAGAGCGAGACAAGAATCGCCGCCGCCGGAACTAAAGGCAGGGTGTAAGTAATGTATTTTGTGACCGCGATCGTAAAAAAGCCCAACACGACCCCAAACCAGATCAGCGCAAATAACCCTAACTGGCTTGATCGAGGTTGCTGTCGCCACGATCGCACTCGAAGACTATGAGCGATCGCAACAGGCAAATAAATCGACCACGGAAAGAACCCAACGAGCACAATCAGGCTGTGAAAATACCATGCCCCTTGATGCTGATTGACCACATGAGTGAACCGCTCTAAATTGTGGTACCCAAAAAACGAGTCGATAAACGCCTCACCATTTTGCAAATATGCCAGCACATACCAGGGCACACTGAGACTCAAGAAAATCAAGATTCCCGGCACGAGCTTGATCTCTCTTAAAACTTCCCGGACTTTGCCGACACAGATTAAGAAGATCAGCACGATCGCTCCCGGCAGCACGATGCCCACTGGTCCTTTCGTCAACACTGCCAGCGCTAACAGCCCATAAAATGCCAGATAAAACCGAGTCTGAACACGAGGATTCTCAGGTTGAGCATATCCCAAAAAAAAACTCAATAATGACCCACCAAAACACACACTCAGCAGCATATCTGAGTAGCCCAATCGCCCAAAAAATAGCGTCTGCATATTGAGGGCAAAGATCGCAGATCCCAAAAAGGGAAGAATCCTGAGAGATGGGGTGTGAGATTTGAGTTGTTGCTCAAAAAACCTCAACGTGTAAAAGCAACCCGCAATCAATAGCGTTCCTGATAGTGCCGACGGCAACCGCGCTGCCCACTCATTCACCCCGATCGTCGTGTAAGCGATCGCCATCAGCCAATAAATCAACGGAGGCTTATCAAATCGGGTCACTCCATTGAAATAGGGCGTGATCCAGTCTCCTGTCACTGTCATTTGACGAGCCGCCTCTGCAAAGAGAGGCTCTGTTTCATCAAGTAGCCCAGTGCTGCCTAGACGATTAAACAAAACCAGCCAACTCAGCAGCAAGATCCACAAAATCGGCAGAAAACGAACGATATGCAGAGACTGCTCAGAGCGGATGGCACGATCGAGCCATTGGTCAAATCTCTCCTTCATGCCCTTCGTCCCGTTTCAGGATGGCTTGAATTCTCTCTGCAACTTCATCGGTCTGCTCAAGCATCGCCAAATGACCACACTCAAGAATCTCAAACACGTTGCTACCACAGCACCCAAATAACGGGTGAAAACTGGCGAGATGCTGCACATATTTGGGTTCCATAATGGGATCTTGGTCACCCGCGATAAAGTAGACAGGCTGCTTGAGCCGAGCCACCACTTGAGGCAGGTAATGCACCTCAGTTTCGGTCGTCGAGTCTAGTAATGCACCGAGAGCCGCCTCTGAGTCAGCCGTCACAAAGTCAATCAACCGTTGCTGCGCCCAACTTCGATCGAGGGTCTGCACTACACTTGCCCGTCGAAACAATCGCTCAACAAACGGCACCTGTGCCAACCAACGAGGGCGCAATTTCACGATTTGCTTCCCAGCATTGCGAAAGCGCTCAAACTGTTCTTTGAGATAAATTCCGCCTCCGGCGTTGAGGCAAATCACACCCTTGACACGATCGGGCATCAGATCTGCCCCCCACAGTGCCACACTGCCCCCCAACGAGTGACCAACTAACCATGCAGTCTCAATGCCCAACTGCTCAAGCAAATCGTCCAAATCTTGTGCATATGCCTGCAAACTATAGCCAGATTTACTTTGGCAGGGCTGCGAGTCGCCAAATCCGCGCAGATCATACGACAGGCAAGTGTGGTCGATCGCCAACTGCTCTACGATCGGTCGCCAATAGTGGCGACTCAATAGCCAGCCGTGAATAAATACTAAAACTTCGGACGAGTTTGTGGGAGCCGTCAACTCATAAGCGTGCGGCGAACCCATTACATGAATGATAGGCATTATTTCATCCTACCCTGAAGGCGATCTCAAAATCCTAAAACCGTCTTCCTAACAAACGCTGCTTAACACCCTCTGCAATTTTTTGCCCCAAATACTCCGGGATCAAACTTTCATTGGGACCCAGCAAATAAAGAATTAACCGCGTTCGCCCTCGCCAAACCAGTAAATTTGCATTGACTACTAACAAGTCTTCTTGCCAAATCGCATACATGACTTTATAAAACAATCCTGGCTGGTTATCGGCTTCAATCAACAGCGCAGGCAAGTGAAACACGGGGTCAACATAGAATTCGGCTTCGACTTGCTCTAAGCCTGCGTCTAGATTAAACTCGACCGCCAGCATTTCTTCAACCTCAAACCGCCCTGCCAAGGCTTCTCGAACGGCTCGACAGACATTTTCAGCGGTTTTATCGGTTAATGCTTTACCGCTTCGAGACACAATCAGCTTAATGAACACCAGCATAGGCGGGTAAATTTGCCCATATAAGCTTAAGCTATGAATGGTCAACCCGTAGGCAGCTAGCACCCCAAAAATGTCGCTCAGCAAGAAAGACTGATTGCGGTAGGCAAAGTGAAGGGCACTTTTGCTGCCTTCTGCCTTTAGCTCGATAACGGCTTGACGAGTCTTATAAAGATGGTAGGCAAGTCTGAGATTTTGCAGTTGAATTTCGCTGCTGACAAATTGCTCATAAAACTGGGGAAACGCTCGATTGAAGCGCTTTAGCAATTCTACAGTCGTTGGTTTTAAGCCCGGAGCCATAGGGTGCAAGGGTTTCTCGCTAGACTAAGAGAATAGAGGAAAGATAAAGAGACAGCGTGTGGTAAAAGCAACTTTAACGTTAAATTGTTACAAATCGGAATGAATTCTCTGGTTTCGCTCGACCTATGGTTAACTGAAGGCATTTGCTTCTTCTAAGGAAGCTATCGGGAGAGAAGTCCGAGCGATATACTGCTAATACTGCTTCATATTTATTATCTTCACCACACGCTTGCATGGGTTTCTGGAAGAGCTTATTTAGTGGGACTGATGCCTCCCCTGCCCCGAAGGCAGCCCCGATGGAACGGTATGTCGGCGATGAGGCAGACGATCGCGACACCAACCGCATTTTTTTTAGCACTGAACGGGATCTTGACCTGTATGAGCTAGAAGAACTCTGTGATGCCGTAGGCTGGTCACGTCGCCCTCTGCGAAAGGTCAAAAAAGCCATTCAGCACAGCTTTTTGGTCGTCTCAATGTGGGAACAGCGAGGCGCACAACGGCGGCTGATCGGGTTTTCTCGCGCCACGTCTGACCATGCGTTTAACGCCACCATTTGGGATGTGGTCGTCCATCCAGACTTCCAGGGGAAGGGGATGGGCAAAGCGTTGATGAAATACATGATTAAGAAGTTACGTGGCGAAGACATTAGCAACATTACGCTGTTTGCCGATCCTCAAGTCGTTAATTTTTATCGTAATCTGGGATTTATGTCTGACCCAGAAGGGATTAAAGGAATGTTTTGGTATCCAGACTAGCTAAAGGTTCCCTTATTTAGGGACCGGGGAGACGTAGCGCAGAAGAATTTTGGTTAGCCCAGCATTCGTGCCTGTCGGCTCCACTGCTCGACCTCTGCAATCCCAGGGCATAAGTCTCGACGTTGCAGAGTTGCGACTTGCAGCTTAAGCATTTGGCGATGCAGGCGATCGAGCGGAGTCTGAGCCAGTTGGGTGGGTGACGCTACGCCCGCATGAAGCAGCAAGCCACAATATTGACAGCCCACTCCCGGAATTCTTGCCAGATCTGCAAGGGCTACCCATTTGTTCACATGGCGAATCGGAATTTGTAGCTGGCTAGCTAGATGGCTGCGAGTTTGAGGCGTTTTGCCCTGCTGCAAGAGTTGTAGGGTTGTATGGATGCCACAGGCGACTAGACGGGTGTGATCGTCTGTGCTTAAGCCAGGGAGAAGCGCGATCGACCAATCTGCCGAGGCAATTCCCTTCGGTGTAGCAGAACCGGGAGATCTTTTAGAGCTTTGCAAAGGTCGATCCGAAGGAGGATTCACAAATATGCCTCAGTTGAAGATTAGTCATCCAGTTTAACGGACTTTTCAAAGTTGCCCATCGCGTGGGGTGACTGTTCACTTCAAAAATCAACGTCATCGTCATCCATCACAGCATTAGGGAACCGAGCTTTAAGCGCTGGAATCACAGGACAGGGATTGCGATCGTCCAAATTTTCTAACTTATTCCAGCTAAAAGGCGCTCGTTTGGCTGCTGACATCCATAGCAGTCGTTTGGCTCTCGTCATTGCCACATAGAGCAACCGAAACTCCTCAGCAGTTTTGAGATATTCCGCTCGTTTCCAAGCTGTCTCGACATCAGGAATCGTTGTATCGTGCACGATCGCTCGAATCTGAGCACGCGCCACTTCTGATAGCGTGAAGTCTCCCAAAAACTTTGCTTGAGGCGGCACATAGAGACTTCCCGGAATCATATTTTCGTGCAGAAAGGGAATGAAAACCGTATCCCAGTCTAGTCCTTTAGCTTTGTGCATTGTGATCACTGTTAATTGACTGGGACGAATGTAGCGATCGTCGTCCTCTGCTTCGACGGGTTCAAATCGTTCTGAACTGACAATCTCACTCAATGTTTCTAGCATTGCTCCTAGTGAGTTCTCGGTTGTTTGCTGCATGATTCGTTCTGACAGCTTATTTGCCGTTGCCAATTCGGTTTGATCATAGTCCAGTGTATAGGCGAGAAACGAGATTAACTGATAGAGCGGCAGTTCTAAGCGAGCGCGGAGCAGACTAACGCAATAGTGACTGGCTTCTCGCACTTGAGCAGACTGGGGTGGATCGAGCGGTGCCGGATATAAAAACTGTTCGGGAAAGGTAACGAGCGCATTGAGATCTTGATTAGGAATCAAGCGTCGCCCGACCAACACTAAAAGAGCAGCTTTGAGATTGTCGGGAGAATGGGGACGATCGAGAAACTGCAACAGTGATAAAATCTCTGCGGGAATGTGAGATTGACGATCGCGCTGTCCGACTTCAAATACGTTTAGATCGTCGCCATGCCAACGGTTTAGTTCTCGTGCCACAAATCGCCCTTGCTCATTGGTGCGGACTAAAACCGCTGCCTGAGCATCGGGATTATCGGTGAATAGAACCAGCGATCGTTGCCCAATCAATTCAACCGTTTTATAGACATCTTCTGGTGTATAAATTTCTAACCCCAACCCGATCGGCATCGGATTTGCATCTGCTTGAGGATCATCAAAGGCGACAGGATGAATCGCTTGAGGACGAAACGGCGTTGCAGACTCAGTTAACGGTTCAGCAGCTTCGTTGGTTGCACCTTTGCTGTAGTGGCGATTGACCCAAGTCAACACAAAATTGGCTGCGTCGATAATCACCTGACTGCTGCGACCTGCCTGATTCATTTCGGCTAGGCGATCGTCGTCGCTGCACTCTTGGCAAAATTGACGAAAGAACACCGGATCAGCAGGGGTAAACGTTGAGTTAATCGCCTGATTAGGATCGCCGACTCGAACCAAGTTTTGATCATTCTCAGCGTGGTTCGGCTCGGTTGCCAACAGTTCTAAGAGCTTGGTTTGCAACGGACTGGAATCTTGAGCCTCATCTTCAAACACGGCAAACACTTGAGTCTGCCAGCGTTCTCGCACACCCGGATTTTCAAGCACCCGCAGCGCGCCTAAAATCATCTCGTCATAATCGATCGAGTTCCTCGCCTTGAGCTGAAGCTGATATTGCTCATAAAGCCCAGCAGCGATCGTCAGAATAGAGTCGTCAGATAGTTGGTCGCCGCGATCGCGTAACTCTTGGGGCATCAACCCCGAACTTTTTGCTTCACGAATCACCGTATCTGCTAAAGCAGGTAAGACTTCAGTTCGCAAAACGGCTTGACGACGCAACCGCTCAGTTTCTTCGCCATCAAACTGTTGTCCTTCTAATAACTGCTGATAAAGGGACGGGTTCAGTCCGATCCACTGTTCAACACTATTGCGAATTAGGCGATGACTCTGGTTTGGCGTGATCAGCACACTATCTGGATTCAACCCCGATAGCTCAGGATAGCTGCGGGCGATCGACCACGCTAACCCGTGTAGAGTATGCACAACAAACCCACCTTGAGGCAGTGCCAGCGTCTTCAGATACTCACGAATTTTTGATTTGATATTGGCGGCAGCCGATCGGGTGAAGGTGACCACCACTAATTGCCGCCGCGCGTGAAGTTGATGACGAGCGATCGCTAATGCTGCCGCAACTGCCATGCCTGTCGATTTTCCGGCTCCGGGCACGGCTGAGACGGCGAGTCGTCCTCCTTGCCAATCTGCAATTTCTTGTTGCCCCGGACGCAAGCCGTCACGCAACCGTTTGAGCAGCGGCTCTCGCGAGGTGAAAAAATTCGAGGGCGATCGGTCAACCAGCATAATCTCAAACCAAGCAGTGAATCGAGTCTACTGATATTCTGACAGCAATTTTACGAGGAGATGCTGGATTGCTTTAGAATGACAGTCTGAGTGTACTAGGCTGATAGGATTGCTACATCGACTCAATTGAAAGCTGGAAATGCTTGCTCAAGAGCGCCACGATCGCATTGCTGCTTTAACTCCTAAAGGACTGGATGATAGGACGATCGCACTGCTCAGTTTCTCCAGCATTGATGATCTGGTTGCGTGGCTCAATCAATTCATGTAATTCCGTTTCTCCTGACCTTCATCCCTGATTCCTGATGTCTTCTCAAGCGTCCAACAATCTGACTGTCCAACAAGCACAAGACATTCTCAGGCAGTTTATCTGTTTAGAGCGTGAACCTTCTAGTCCTCAATTAGATTACGCCACCGTTCGAGACGCGTTGCGCTTAGTGGTCGATCGCTCTGATTATCAAATTTTTGGAATCTGTGCCGACAATACCGACCAAGGGCAGCAGGCTCTATACAGCTACTTAAATGCACTGAATCGCGACGAACGACCCGATATTGTAGCCGCCACCAGCGACTCGGTTTACATCAAATACAATCCTAAAACGGGTCTGTGTAGAGCAGAACCCTATACGGGCAACCATCGAGGCGTGTTGGTTTCCTGTCAGTCTGCCTATGACGATGACATTAACGAGACGTTTGGACATTTACCGATCGACCTGTTTGAGGGCTGAATCTTCAGGATTTTTGTCCCAATTCCCGCGATCGCATCCACGCTGCTCTCACCGCTTCAATCACTGCCGATCGAAATCCAGACTTCTCTAACTCAGCGATCCCCGCGATCGTGGTTCCTCCCGGACTGGTGACCCGATCCTTGAGTTCGCCGGGGTGAATGCCCTCTTCTTGCAGCAGTTGGGCTGTTCCGCGCACCGTTTGCAGAGCGAGTTTCATCGCGATCGCTCTCGGCAACCCCGCCGCAACGCCGCCATCTGCCAGTGCTTCAACCATCAACGCCACATAACCAGGACCCGATCCCGAAAGTCCGGTTACGGCATCCATCATGGACTCAGGCACGTCAACCACATCGCCAACGGTTTCTAAGATGCGTCGGGCAAGATCTAAATGATGAGGTTGAGTATGCTGACCTGCGGCGATCGCTGTGATACCTGCCCCGACCGCTGCGGGAGTATTGGGCATCGCCCGAATCACAGGCTGTCCTGGAAAGGCTGATTCTAAAATGCTTAGGGGCGTTCCTGCCAAAATTGAGATGACTAGAGTTGACGGGTTACGATCGTGAGCCGATAAACTCGCGGTGACTTGCTCAAAGACTTGGGGTTTGATGGCAAGAAAGAGCACCTCGATCGCACGTGCCGCCACTTGATTGTCACCCGTGACCTGGACTCCATAATGCTGTGCTAAAAACTCTTGCCGCTTGACCTGTGGCTCACTCACCATCATGTCACCAGGCAGATAAACCTGCTCAACGACAAGACGGGACAACAGAGCTTCCCCCATCATCCCGCCGCCAATCATTCCAAATTTAGTAGACAAATTAGTCCTTAAATCATTAAGGGTCAACCAGGGGTCAGGGGTCAGATGATGTCTTGCAATGATTTAAGGCTTCATCTCGACCTCTGATTTCTACCATCATCTACTGAACGGCTCTGGCTGGCTCAGTTGCCCATGCAGGAGTCGGCGCTGCGGGACGTGCGGGACGTGCAGGCTGCGGTTGAGGCACTTCGTGAATGACACCTGTTTGAGTGCTGACCTGAACACAGCTAGGCGTGAAGAGGAAGATGCTTTCGCCAATGCGCTCTTGATGACCGTCGATCGCATAAGTGCCACCTGCCACAAAATCAACCGCTCTTTGCGCTTGGTCAGGGTCCATGATTGTCAAGTTCAATACCACTGACTTGCGCTCACGTAAAGCTTGAATGGCTTGAGGCATTTCTTCAAAAGTGCGGGGTTCCATAACCACGACTTCTGAGATACCGTTAGCAGCTCCGGGCATTCCAATCACGTTATTCATGCTGTTGTTCACACCTGTTGAAATAGGGGCAGTTTCGGGAGTTGTAGCGGCGCGATCGCGGAACCGTTGCCGACGAGTACGGCTTTCTTCATCCACGATCGGAGCAGGAGCCGGATTCTCTTCTTGATAGAGAGTCTGATACTCTTGTCCATCCATTTCGTCATACTCATATTCGTAGTCAACCTGTTCGTTCAAGCCGACAAAATCCCGTAGTTTGCTGAAGATACTCACGATTCAAGCTCCATTACAATTTCAATTGAGGATGCTGGCAAAGCAGATTTAATCACTGAGAGGTAGCAAACGATACAGCTAAACTCAGTTTTTATTAAACGAGAAAGATAAGCGTCAGAGTCAATGTCGTTACTCTTAATTCAAGAATTAAGTTTTTGATTTGCGACTCAGGAAGTTTATCACATTACTGTCGAGAATTAATAAAAAAGTAGTATACATCTAGTTCGCGAATTTGGAAGCCCTGATGAACTTTTTTCTAATCTCAGCCGCTATTCTATCGGTTGATTCAACATTTTGATCACTGAGCCACTAATTTTTGCGCCCAATTTACCCAGATACACCGCCAGCTCATGCATAGAGCCTTCTTTATAAACTGGATAACACCTTCGATAAAACGATTCAGACTTTTGATACTGCTTCTATAAACGAATAGAGCTTTGCCGTAGAACAGGGTTCTAAAGCTACACTTTTTCAATCATTCGAGCAGAACAATCAAGGCTGATTTCAACGTTATAGAAGTCAGATTTATGACTCAACGATAGCTTGAGAAATGAGAGCAGATACGATTCAGTTTGTCCAATTTTTCAGGCGGCTTAAACCCGTCCATTTAGTCGCTTTCTGACGTTGAGTTTGACTTGAACAAGCAATCTAGGTTAACTAAGATATCACTTTCCGTCACATCCACCGACTTTTTTAGAATAAGTTTAGTAAGTTCTACAACCCATCCCCTAAGACAGTTCTATTGATCGTGAGCCACGTATAAGCAGACCGCGATCAATATTAATTACTGATATAACAGTGCTATTTATTACTCACCTATCTGCGGTTATTCATCACGATAACCCCAACTTCCTGCTTCATTAGTCATCTGTCGCTTGAGCGAGTAGGTAGCCCCAGAAATACTGAGGTGAAGTCTTACCTAGAAATGAGCTGAGGGGTTAGACCTCTGACCGACCCGCTAGATTGAACGGTGCAAATCCCCAAACAAGATTCGTCCGGGTCGAATTATAGTGGCTCTAGCCTGGATCGCCATTGGGTAATCTTCTGACATTCCCATTGAAAGTTGATCTAAGTAAAGCCTTCGTAGATTCAGTTGTTGAATCTTAACCGCAAGTTCGCGAGTTCGCACAAAAAGATTAAAAATTTCCGCAGATTCTAGACCGAGCGGCGCGATCGTCATTAACCCTCGAATATTTAGATGCTCGCAGTCACTCAATTGCGGCAGATCTGCCAATAGGTCTGCCTCAGTCCAGCCAAATTTGTTGGGGTCAGGAAGCAGCTTCACTTGCAGACAGATTTGAGGTTTG
>JBBRMC010000072.1:0-10492 GCA_038231055.1 Leptolyngbyales cyanobacterium | reverse complement strand
CGGTCAGTCAGTAATTTTCGCACAACCCTCGGTTGGGTTAATCAATCTTCAGTTCTGTTGAGATTGAACTGATAGTTTTGAATTATCAGACAGTAATCTTAAATGTGATAAAAACAACCGTTTGTTTTAAGAAAGCAAGGTTGAAGAGAGGCTGCTTTCTTGAAGTGACCCATCAAAATAGTGAGGATGGCGATCGGGGTTCTGCAAGACTATCCATCGCCCAGATCAACGTCAGCAGACCGCCTGCTTGAATCCGAAAACGCCCCTAAGGATCGTGGATTAAATAACCTGTAAGACTTGTGAGCGTCTTCTGCCCTCCTCACGAAGTGGGGCGAAGCCCTCGCCAACCCTTCTCCTTGGGGAGAAGGGAGCTAGAGTCTTGTTCCCTCGCCTTGGGGAGCGGGCTAGGGTGAGGGTGAGACGTTGCACCTGAATAAATCCACGTTCCTAAGTCCCCCAAATTTGAGGGACTTTGAACTCTAGTTCTTCGACTGGAGATCGAGGGGCATCGGTCCAGAGTGATGACATGAGAATCTCAGTCATTCAGAAGGTCTAATGACTAAACCGTGGAGTTTTGTCGCTCAGACGCAGAATGGCTGGCTTTGCCGTTTTTGCTGGTGTGACCATTGTTGTTACGAGGTTGAATTACCCCATAACCACCGTGGTTACGATCGTAGATCACATTAATCTCACCCGTTTCGGCATTGCGAAACATATAGAAGTCATGGTCAACGAGTTCTAGTTGTTCCATTGCTTCTTCGACCGTCATGGGTGGCATCGCAAAATACTTCGTCCGCACGACTGTGGCAGGGAGTTCAGGAGTGCGATCGAGGGTCAGCTCTGGCACGTCAAGCGCTTCGCTGAGGGGTTCTTCGATTCTGAGGGTGTCTTCGTGGCGTTTGTCAAAGCGCTTCTCTTTATATTTGCGGAGTTGTCGAGCAATCTTGTCAGCCACTAGGTCAATGCTAGCGTAGAGGCTGTCGCTGCCCTCCTCAGCCCGAACGACTGCACCATTGGCATAAATCGTAACTTCAGCGATCTGTTTGGGGTTGATCCGAGGGTTGCGAGCGACTGACAAATGCACCTCTACTTGAGTGGTAAGCGTTTGAAAGTGGCTAACCGCCTTCTCAATCTTCTGGTTAACATACTCACGAATCGCGTCGGTGATCTCGATGTTTTTGCCATGAATGACAAGCTTCATAAAGCTACTCCCCTGAAAGATTTGGGTGATGAGTTTACCCTAGCACTTTGTATTCTGGCAAACACTCGTCTTCAAAATGTTTTGCATCCCTTGATAATTCTTGACTAATTATGATCAGATTTATCTCAAAGTTAGGATGATTTTCGCTTGATTTTCATGGCTGTGTAACGCAAGCTAGTAAATGGGCTAATAACCTCAGTTTGTTTATAAGATTGGCTGCCATCGGTGAATGGTTTTACATCTTCTGATTTTGCTTCCATACGCTGCTGTTTGCTTGAAAACCGAGGCTCAATGCCTTATCTAGAAGCATGGGAATGGCAAAAGCGTTTGGTGAGCGATCGGAAGCTCAATCCCGATTTAGAAGACGTTTTGATTTTGCTAGAACATCTGCCCGTCTACACATTAGGACAGGGTGCAACTACAGAATTTCTTAAATTTAATTCGACTCAAACTGAGTATGAATTACACCGCATTGAGCGCGGAGGCGAAGTGACATATCACTGCCCCGGTCAATTGGTCGGTTACCCGATTCTCAACTTAAACGATTATTGCAAAGACCTGCACTGGTATTTGCGACAGTTAGAAGAAGTGATCATTCAAGTCCTCAGCGTTTATGGACTCGCAGGAACGCGGATTCCGGGTTTAACAGGCGTTTGGGTTGAGGGGCGAAAAGTAGCCGCGATCGGCATCAAAGTCAGCCGTTGGATCACCATGCATGGCTTTGCGCTGAATGTCTGTCCTGATTTGGAGGGGTTCGATCGTATCGTTCCCTGCGGCATCCCAGATAAGCCTGTGGGCAGTTTGGCGCAGTTTGTTCCCTCGATCACCGTGGAGCAGGTGCGGCACGAAGTCGCGATCGCGTTTGCAGCCGTCTTTGGGGTCAAGCTCGTAAATGCCTGACCCTGGTAAATGCCCTCATCCCCAACCCTTGTATCTTAGGAGAAAAAAGCTAGAAATCTTGTTCCCTCTCCCTAAGGAGAGGGCTAGGGTGAGGGTATTCAAATCAACTCGCGCACGTCAGTCACTTGACCTGTCACTGCCGCTGCCACCACCATTGCCGGACTCATTAGCAAAGTTCGCCCTGACGATGAGCCTTGACGACCCTTAAAGTTGCGATTTGACGAAGATGCACTGAGTTGCCGACCTTGCAGCTTATCAGGGTTCATTGCCAAACACATTGAGCAGCCAGCTTCTCGCCATTCAAAGCCTGCGGTTAAAAAGACTTCGTGTAACCCTTCTGCTTCTGCCTGTCTCTTGACCCGTTCAGAGCCGGGGACGATGAAAGCTTTTACGCCGTTGGCAACGTGTCGCCCTTTGGCAAACTTCGCAGCTTCTCGCAAGTCGCTGATTCTGCCGTTGGTGCAGCTTCCCACAAAACAGACATCGACTTTTGTGCCCTGGATCGGCTGCCCCGGAGCTAAATCCATGTAGAGATAGGCTTCTTGGGCGATCGCTCTCTCATCTTCGGCGATGCTATCCTGCATCGGAACGGACTCATTAACGGCAATGCCTTGCCCTGGAGTAATGCCCCAAGTAACGGTCGGAGCAATATCTTCCGCATCAAAAACAACGACATCATCATAAATAGCATCTGCATCGCTGCGGATATTATTCCACCAAGTGACCGCTTTATCCCAATCATCCCCTTTGGGAGCAAAATCACGACCCTGAAGATAATCATACGTGACCTGATCGGGATTCACATAGCCACAGCGAGCGCCCCCCTCGATCGCCATGTTGCAAACGGTCATCCGTTCTTCCATATTCATCTGTTGGAATGTTGTCCCGGCGAACTCGTGAGCGTAGCCAACACCGCCCTTTACGCCTAATTTGCGGATGATGTGCAAAATCACGTCTTTGGCGTAAACTCCGGGCTTTAAAGTGCCGTTGACTTCAATTTTGCGGACTTTGAGCTTTGAGAGTGACAGCGTTTGCGACGCAAGCACATCGCGCACTTGACTGGTGCCGATGCCAAACGCGATCGCACCAAAGGCACCATGAGTAGACGTGTGGCTATCTCCACAGGCGATCGTCATTCCAGGCTGGGTTAATCCCTGTTCAGGGGCGATGACATGGACAATGCCCTGACTGCCTGACCCAACGTTATAGAACGTGATGCCGTTCTCTTCGCAGTTTTTTTCTAAGGCTTGCATCATTTCTTCTGCCAGCGAGTCAGCATAGGGACGAGATTGATTCTCAGTGGGGACGATGTGATCAACTGTAGCGATCGTCCGTTCTGGAAAAGACACCTTAAGCCCGCGCTCTCTCAGCATCGCAAACGCTTGAGGGCTGGTAACTTCGTGAATCAGGTGTAGCCCAATAAAAAGCTGAGTCTGCCCAGATGGAAGCGTTCCGACGGTGTGTGCGTCCCAAACCTTATCAAACAGCGTCCCTTTACTCATGGCGTTTTGTCGTGACTTATACAGAACCATTGAGTTTAGATTCTACCGCACAAGTTACGGGGTCCGAGGCGTTTGGTCAGGGATGAATGACGATCACGAGGACGAACGAAGAGCTTCCCAATAAGATTCAGTCCGCAACTATTAGATTTTGTAGTACAAAAACTCTCACCACTGTACAATTCCAGTGAGTGAGCGAGGAAGCATTATGCGACTGGGTAAAGTAGTCAAATCAAATTCCCACTGTGATTATGTGGTGCAGTTGGATGATGAAATGGATTTTATCGATGCCCCTAAAGCCGATGATTATGGGTTTGGCACCTTCGTCAAGCTCGAAACCGAAGAACGTCATTGGGCGATCGGCATTGTCTACAATTCTCAACTGCTCAACCCCATGTTTATGAATACGGGTCCTCGTCTATCGAGCGAACCCGACCCCCTCTTTACACCGGATCTGATTAACGAAACCCGCACTTTATTGGGGACAGTTCTCGTTGGTTGTTTAGACCAACACGAGGGCGAATCCTATGGAGTGCAGGGCATTCCGCGAGTGGTGGTTCCGGTTAACACGCCTGTTTCGACCATGACCTCCGCAGAAATTCACCAGTTCCATCTCAATCAAGAACGGCGATCGCAGTTCTGCTATTACAGTCACCTCTTGCACTGTGGCGGCACGTTTTCGACTCAGCTAACTCACCAGGTTTTGCAAGAATTAATTGAGTCAAAACTCTTCCGAGATGCCGAAGAACGCGCACTTATCGTGCTCTGCAAAGAGTTGGCATGGAAAACCACGATGGGCGCAATGCGTTAAGCCCAGGGTTCAGGAGCAATTTAAGTAATTAGGATTTATTAAACTGCAATTCTCGCAGTTGCTTTTCGCTTCGTTTCCATCGGCTTGTGCCCCCTAAATCCCCCAAGTTTGGGGGACTTGAGACCTCGAACCTGTCTTGAGTTCCAGAAAGAATTTTTCTATCTCAAAGTCCCCCAGAATGGGGGATTTAGGGGGCGAAGTAATTAGGCAATGACTGATCTTATTTAATCCACCTTCCTAACCGTCTGCCATTAAAACAAAAAACCCCAGCCGTGAAGCCGGGGTGAATAATCAGGGTGCATCTACCATTCCTCTATTCCTCAAGCGGTAGGCAAACCCGGATGTTTTCTACAAAACCTACGATCGTCACCTGCTAAACTCTCTCTTTAAAACAAAAAACCCCAGCCGTGAAGCCGGGGTGAATAATCAGGGTGCATCTACCATTCCTTTATTCCTCAGGCGGCAGACAAACCCGGATGTTTTTTACAAAACCCACGATCGTCACCTACTAAACTCTCTCTTTAAAACAAAAAACCCCAGCCGTGAAGCCGGGGTGAATAATCAGGGTGCATCTACCATTCCTCTATTCCCTAAAGAAGAGATGCCATCCGGAAAAACCTGCGAGAATCTTTTCTCACCTCAAGTCTGAAGTCATGCACTATCCTCAAACCCCAGACGGACGTTATTTTATAGTTAAGGGGCGACTCTGGCGATGTTCTAACCCTAAGTTAACCGAAGAGGAACGATCGAGCCTCACCAAAGACCTGATGAGCGCCCGCCGAGCCGTTAGACAAGCTTTAGAGAAGGGCAATGAAACTACTTTAAAAGAAGCACGCCAACGCGTCGATGCCGCCAAAGTCGCACTCGGCGAACGGGGGGCTGTCTGGTGGACTGATGGAACACCAGACGTTAACCGTAAGCTGATTAAAAATACACCCTACGCCGAGTGGTATGAGACGATCGAGTCATCGTCTACCCGTTAACTTAGGTTTGGTTTGAGTGCCTGCGATCGAGAACGCCCTATTATAAATTTTCTCATTTGCCTCCGCCGACTTAAACAAATCAACAACAGGATTGGGATAGTCAACCCCTAATCTCACCCCAAATCGCTGTTGTTCGATAGGCAAAAGTTTCCAAGGTTCATGCACTTTAGAGGCAGGCACAGCCTCTAATTCAGGAAGCCAATGCTTTACATAGTCGCCCTGTAAATCATAGTCTTTGGCTTGTTTAGTGATGTTAAAAAACCGAAACCCACGGGCATCATTTCCCACGCCTGCGGTGTAGTTCCAGTTTGCCCAATTGCTGCACACGTCATAGTCAATCAACAGCGACTCAAACCACTCTGCGCCCATCTGCCAATTAATGCCTAGATTTTTGGTAAGAAAACTCGCAACGTTTTGCCGTCCGCGATTGGATATGAACCCCGTCGCCGCGAGTTCTCGCATATTAGCATCCACCAGAGGAAAGCCAGTTTTGCCCTCGCGCCAGAGATTAAACCGCTCCCAGTCTTCCTTCCAAGGAAGTGAGACTCCTTGCAAGCCCGATCGTCGAAAAATCTTCGTCCCATGCTTGGCGCAGATGAATCGAAAATAGTCGCGCCAGAGCAACTCAAAAATCAGCCAATAGGTCGAGTCATTCCGAACTCGCTGAGACTCATAATCCTGCACGTGCCAATAGATATGGCGAGGCGACAAACACCCCAACGCTAACCAAGGTGAAAACTTTGATGAATAATCTGCCCCCAACATCCCGTTGCGCGTTTCTTTATAGACTTTGAGATGGTCGTGTTGCCAAAAATAATGATTCAGTCGGGCGATACCCGCCGTTTCTCCCCCCTTAAAAGCGATGACCCCACGCGGATCAGACATGGGAGGTTCTAGCCCAAAATCAGACAGGTTAGGCACCTCGCCCTCGTCAATTTCGGGCAGGGGAGGCAGCGCTTGAGGGGTAGGAAATAGCGCATAGACTTTGACATCCTTCTCGACCTCTTTGCGAAACCGAGTAAAGAGTTCAGGAACGTCTCGAATGTCAAAAGGCAAATCATCGGGATGGTAGAGAGTATGCCCCCAAGACGAGATCGTCGGGATGTTTGCTTCCTGCAACGTTCTCTCAAGCGCCCTCTCAACTGCCAGTTCTTCTGATGTCGTTTCGCGATAAAACCGAACGGTTGTGGCTCCCAATTGCTGGGCTAGAGCGGGAATGATGTCTTCGGGAAGTCCTTGACGGAGAATGAGATTGCTGCCGATCGCGCTCAATGACTTCCGCAAATCGGCAATGCTCTCCAGCAAAAACTGAGCACGAAAAGACCCCGTTTTAGGAAACCCATAAGCAGTCTCCCAAAATTGTCTAGGGTCAAAACAATAGACCGGAATCACATCGCCCCCGGTTTCCAACGCTTTCACAAGCGGCTCGTGGTCATGTAAGCGGAGGTCGTTGCGATACCAAACGAGAACCCGTGGTTTAGTCACAAGAGAACTTCAATCAAGACTGCCCTTCGATCTTAGCGTTTATGAAGAACTGTAAAGGAGCAATTTCACGCGATGTGCAACTTTCTTAAAACTGCCTAAAAGCAACCCTCACCCTAGCCCTCTCCCGGAGGAGAGGGAACTAGAGATCTTTGAAGGTCCCTCTCCTCCGGGAGAGGGGTTTGGGGTGAGGGTTCTTAATCGCACATCGCGTAATTTCGTCAAAAAACAAAGGACGATCGCTGATGGGCGGCTCGTCCTCTGTCTATTTATTCGGTAACCCCTCTAACGGTTAGTCCTGTCCCGATTAGCCAAATAACGAAGTTGCCTGCATCGCGGCTGAGACTTGAACCTGCTCTAAAGCACTTTTGAGCAATTGCAGCGCTAAAATTGCCAAAATCGCAGAAAAGTCGAGTCCGCCGAGGGGAGGAATGAACGATCGGAAAATATTGAGATAAGGATCAGTCAGTTGACTCAAAATCGAGAAGGGAGGATTAAGCCAATCGATCGTCGGAAACCAACTCAGCAGAATCCGAATAAACAGCAGCACCAAATAAATGCCAACAAAGCCGCTAATAGTGCTAATGAGCAGTTGTAAAGGACTATCCATAGTGTTGCAGGTTCCTTGTTAGAGTCTAGGGGTCTTTATGTTTTGCAGACAGTTTAAGCGATCTTTGCATGCTTGTGATCGCTCTCATGAACCATTCTAGCTACGGCTCCTCAGTGAATGACCGTTCTCGGTTGACCTCGGTTGCCCGTCCATTCACATTACCCAACTGGTGCCGCACGTCGTCGATCGCGTCATTGAGTTGAGCGATTTTATCTTCTAGGCTACGTCGAGACAGCTCCATATTTTGCTCAGTCGCACCGCGAATCGGTCGCTTTTTTTTGCCGTCTTCAGGCTTTAATATAGGTTCTTCGGTTACGCTTTCTAGTCGTTGGGCTGTCAATAGAGATCCTAATACGCCTCCAATGACACCTCCCAAGAGCGCTCCCAAAACAAAGCCGCTCGAAAAATTATCTTGTTGACTCATCACTCATAATGCTCACTTCAACTGAGTCGCCCTTCTAGCTTAACGCCGTTCGACCAAAACGATGTTCTCTTTAGCTTGGAATTAAGTACCAAAGGTACGATCGCCCGCATCGCCTAATCCGGGTACGATGAAGCCTTTTTCGTTTAGCCCTTCGTCGATCGCCGCCGTGTAAATGTTCAAACTGGGATAGGCAACACTCAGCTTTTGCAATGCAGGCGGTGCTGCCACAACTGCCACAATTCGCACGAATGCAGGATCAACCCCTCGTTTGGTCAATTCTTCCATTGCCGCGATCGTGGTTCCGCCAGTCGCTAGCATGGGGTCAGTAATTAATACACGAGTTTCAGAATTGATCTGATCAGGAAGACGATTGAGGTAACAACTCGCCTCTAACGTTTCCTCATTCCGCACCAGCCCAAGGTGATAAATCGAGGCTAGCGGCAGAATCGCCTGCGCTCCATCAAGCAGGGCAAGTCCGGCGCGAAGAATTGGAACCACCACGATCGGCACTTCTGGATTAATAAATGTCGCGGGGCAGGGTGACAACGGAGTCTCAACCGTCGTCTCGATCGTCGGCAGCCACTCACGAATCGCTTCATAGGTGAGCCATCGCCCCAACTCAGACATAGCACTGCGAAAGAGAGCAGAAGGAGTTGCCGCATCACGGGCTACGCCCAGCCAGTGTTTGATCAGGGGGTGAGGCGGAACGTAGACACGCAGTTGAAGAGTCATAAGCGATCGGGCAAGCTCAGTAGGGCAAAAGTTTGAATCATCATACTCTCTTCCTGCCAATGTTTTAGGTAATTGCAGCGGTCTACAGATATGAAGATTTTGTTAAGTATTCGGAGGGTGACGAGGGAAGTTTTGGGATTTGTTGAGATTTATTCGCAACAGTATTGACAATTTTTCTCAATTGGTTTTATAGTTCTCTAAGTGTTCTCCTCTCTAGAGGAATCGGCGCGGACGCAAGATCAATGAGTTTTGCGTCCGATTTTTTAAGTTTTTCTAGAATCACGAAAGCGGATTTGAGAATCACTGAATCTTTGATCAGGGTCGCGAGACACCTATTGAGATTCGAGAGGCTTGCATAGCGCACGAGATTGGGCAAATGTCTTGGATGCCCTGAAGGATGAAGGGTGGACTCTTGGCTATCAGCGGTGCTTGCAGACTATTACAGGGCGGTATCCCTCAGTGATCGTAGTCAGCACCAAAAGTTACACACGTCGCTGTGCGCGTTTGCAAAAGCTCTGCCATGATCACCCCATCGATCGAGAAGGCAATGGCACATGGAACAACCCAACCGTTTGATTCAGCTTGATCTAAGAGTGCGCCCCGATCAGGTTGAGCTTTTAGAAGGGCTAGACTTCTGGCTGCAATTGGGGTTGATTACCCATCAACAAGTGCGACATTTAGGGCAACACTCGCTGACCTGCCCCTTGCCCGAGCGAGCCGTCGTCCCCCTATCAGACTCCTACAAGTCGGGCTTCATTGTCGCACCAGAGCCAAGAACTGTCCCAGCAGTTGTTCCATCTCAACGCGTGGCTAGACCGTCTTGGGTCAGTCAGATGCTCTCGTCGCTAATGGCAGAGATTAGCGTCGTCTGGCTACTGTTTTTGGGCGTGTTTATGGTGGTCGTGTCGTCTGCGGTGTTGGCAGCGACTCAGTGGAAAAATGTCTCGATCGTCGGACAATATTCAATTTTATGGGGGTACACGATCGCGTTTGGGTTGGCGGGGCTTTGGTCAGGTGGTCGATCAAACCTGCGCCTCACCGGGCGGATGCTGCAAATTGCTACACTGCTGCTCGTTCCCGTTAACTTTTGGATGATTGATGGATTTGGGCTTTGGCAAAATGGCTTGGGGTTGGGGATGGGCGCGATCGCTGCCTTGAGTCTTTCGGCTCTGTCGTTTCGATTGTTGCGATCGAGTCCTCGCACGACGCTGTTAAATGTTTGGGGCTTGAGTTGGCTGCATTGGGGCTGGGCAGTGCCCGGAATTCCTCTAATGGCGGCGTATGTAGGCACGATCGGAACGGCTGTTTTGCAGATCAGAAGCCGTGAGCGTGAAGAATTGTCTGCTCAGTCACCGCTTGATTTGGGAGTGATTGCGATCGCGTTTTCGACCCTGCTGCTAATCGGGAGAGCCATCCTGGTTAAAGGAATTCCGCTCAGTCGATTAGGGCTGGCATTGGGGATTTGCGGCTGGATTCTCTGCTGGATGAATCGCCGCAACTCAAAGCCTCTGTGGACACCAGTAGGAGCCGGATTGCTTGTGGTTGGGTGGGGTGTGACGGTCATGACGGATCAGTGGCAAGCCTTAGCGGTGAGTGGGTTAGCGCTGTGGTTGTTGACCGATCGGCTGCGGCAGTTTTGGCGAGTTCAGGACGTAGTGGCTCTAATTCTTGTGGGGCTGCAAACCTATGCGTTGCTGCGCGTCATTTTTCCGCCTGCCGTTCGTCGTAGTATGATGGCAATGATTGCCGAATGGGCGCACCTCCAGCAAGGTGCCTGGGAACTGACGGGGTTAGGCTTCTTTCTCTATGTTTTGATTATTCTGGGATTGGCAGCTTATCTGCGTCGATCG
>JBBRMC010000071.1:0-10505 GCA_038231055.1 Leptolyngbyales cyanobacterium | reverse complement strand
CGCAAGGGGCGATCGACTAATCAGCGCCACACCGTTATAGCTTTTTTGCCCAAAGGTATAAACCTGATAGTTGAGATCAGTGAACGCCGATCGAGGAAAACTCTCATCCACAACCTTGGTTTCTTGGAGGCACAACACGTCAAGCGGGTTGTCTTGCAGCCATCCTACGACCTGCTCTAATCGAGTTCTGACCGAGTTAACATTCCACGTCGCAATTTTCATAGACTCATCAAATCAGGCAATAGCAAATAGCGTACTGGAAAAAGTCATGCGTCTCTATAGCAATTTATTTTGAGCTGTGAGATTTGACTCAGAGCGATCGTGTTCTGCAAAGATTTTGCTTGCTGGGGGGCGAGCCGTTTGCCCAAAGAAAAAGCCTTGACAGCCAAGAATACTTCTAGTTCTCAGCGTCTCACTCTCTACCCGATTAGCCGGAGTACCTCTGCGACTTCTTTCGCCGATGCGTAACGATCGCTGGCTTCAGGATGGGTCAATTTGCGAATCACCTGCACAATCTCAGCACTTAACCCAAGCACATACTCCGCATAAAAGCGATATCCCTGCTCTCGATAGCGATAAAACTCCCCTGGGTCTTGACCCGACAACAAAAACGCCAGCGTTATTCCTAGCGAATATAAATCTGATGCGGGGCTTGGCTCTCCTTGCTGGTGTTCTGGTGAACTGTAAGGATTCATGCCAGTTTGGGTTTTAGACTCTAACCCTAAAACTCTAACTGCGCCAAAATCAATTAGAGAGATTTCGCGAAAGGCAGCCGGGGTCGATCGTCGAATCAAATTGTGCGGTCTAATGTCTTGGTGTAAAACTGGAGGAGAGAACTGATGTAAATACTCTAAGACTTCACAGAGTTCTAGCATCCAGCCGATCGCTTGTTTTTGGGGAATCGCGCCCCATTTTGTCACCTGCTGAAACAGAGACCGTCCCGAAATTAACTCCATGACGAGATAGGGCTGTTGCTCGATCGTGAAAAAATCTAGGATGCGAGGAATGCTTGGATGATTCAGTTGGCTGAGAGCTTTTGCTTCCCGTTCAAATAAATCGAGTGCCTTGGGGTGTTTCACCCAGTTAGGATGCAGCGTCTTTAACACCAAATGTTTACCGTCGCGCCAAACCAGATAGGTAAGGCTCATCTCACCTTGACCCAAAAGCTTCACAACCTGATAGCGTCCGATCGTCTGCTGCACCCTCAAAGGCGCGCCGCAATCAATGCAAAATCGAAGATCTGGCGTTTTGCGAAGGTGGGCACAGACGATGTTGCCGGATAGACTCGGTTTCTCGCTCGGTGCCTCCATCGCGGTCGATCGCTCAGGAATTTGACTATCAAGCACTCCCATTGCAGACAACGGTTGAGTCATGTCGTCGTCTACCTCAGTTGCGTTAGGTAGACGGCGCTGCGGCAGCGTGAGATCGCCCTCTAGCAAAGTTGCCTCGTGTCTAGCAGAGACCCCGACATGAATTTGAATATTAGGACCCGATCGTGCCAGCCGAATGATCATTCCATTCTTGACGGGCACAAGAGTCATCCGTTTACCCTCTAGATAGGTGCCGTTTGCGCCTAAGCTCTCAACTTCCCAGACAGAATTAGTGCGCCGCAGTTCTACATGAGATCGAGAGACCACAGCACTGTAGAGAATGACGTGATTGTCGGACGATCGCCCGATGCGAATCACCGATTCATCGTCAAACGTCCAACATTGAACGGGCTTTAACTGGACAGGGTGCAGAAGGGTCAGGGTAATCACATTAGCGCCGTAGAGTCTAGATACGCAGACAGAACGAAAAGACTGCTACTGTCTAAAGCTTTTCTGTAGTCTAATTTCGCCTTGAGAAGAGCGGTCAAACTGCGGAATGTCATCACTCTAACTTAGACAAATTTTCTCTGAACAGTCTTTTTAGGTCAAAAGCAATACGTGTCATGAAATCTGAAATAAGAATGAAACCTTGTCTCCTTTACCGAGTGCAATGCGATCGCCAGGACGCAGTCGATGCCGATTTCCCAGCAGCAGAGGCACGTTGTTGATATAGGTACCGTTTGAGCTTCCCACATCCTCAATATAATAAGCGTCACTATCAACTCGAATATCGGCATGAATTCGAGAGACGATTTCAGAGTTAGGAAAGCCAGAGACATCAATGTCAGGTGGAATGCGATCGTTGGGTTTGCCAATATGAACTACTGGCAGCCCCTGCGGTAGCTCAAGCACGACATTTGTTTGCAAATGCAACAGTCTGCCTGATTGTTGCTGCAACTGAGTGTTTGCGCTGACTGGAGCCGATTGAACAGCAGTCTCTTGAGGCGGAGTTGCCGTGAATTCGGCGGCTGGCTCTTCAACGGGAGCTTGTGGAGGTGGCATCACGAGTGGGTCAGGCAACACAAGCGGCTCGATCTCCAGCAAATCTGGAAGGCGATCGGGATCAGATGCCATCACAGGAGATGAGACGGCTGTTGCAACTTGACTTTCAGCCTCTACGGTCTTTAAACTCAAGCCACATTGACCACAAAAGCTGGCATCTGCCTGCACGGTCGCCCCGCAGTTTGAGCACTGAGTGGTCGCTGGAAGCGGTGTGTAGCACGCCTCGCACTGCACCGCACCATCAGGATTTTGATGATTGCAATTAGGACAGACAATCATGAAGGGTTCCCCATTTACCAAACCCTATGATAGATGAATAATTCTAAGTTTTAAGCTCCAGATTTTGTCCGGCTGACTGATCTAACAGCCACCACAACTCTCCTGACGGACGAATTAACCGAGACGGATAGGTCATATCGTCGGCAACGGGGGCAAAAATCTGAGCGAGCGCAGTCTGCTTGCTGGCACCTGCCACCATAAAAATTACCGATCGAGCGTGATTAATTAAAGGTGCAGTAAAGGTGATACGCGGCTGTCCGTCTTTGCTACCCACCGTAACCAACCGATCGTTCACTCGCAACGCATCCGTGTGAGGAAACAGCGAGGCTGTGTGAGCGTCATCGCCAATACCTAACAAAATCACGTCAAACTCAGGAAACTCACCAGCTTTGACTTGAAAGAAGGCTTGTAGTTCAGCGTCATGGGCTTGAGCGGCGATCGCGGAATCAGGTTCAGTCGTCATCATCGGATGAAGGTTGCTCGCCGGAATCGCGACCTTATCGAGCCACGCAAGACGTGCCATCCGTTGATTGCTGTCAGGGTGATCGGCGGGCACATACCGTTCATCTCCCCAAAAGACGTGAATCTTGTCCCACGGCAAAGATTGCTCCGCCAGTTTCTCATAGAGTGGCTTGGGAGTGCTGCCTCCCGATAGCGCGATCGTGCCGATTCCTCGTTCTGCGACCGCTGTGTTTAATTTATCAACCACGATCGCTAGAGCACGATCAACCAATGCCCCTAAATCTGGCAAAACTTCTACGACTCTATTCACAATTTCTATATTGAAACAGTCCCCTGACAGAATAAGGGGAATTTTGCCCTTTCGCCTTGCTCTACGGAATGGTTTCAGATCGCTCGGACTTTTTGGGATTTTGCAAAGATTTGGGGGTAGATTGAATGGGTTATTGCTGCGTGAGCGATCGGAGAAAGAACTCGTGAGCTATTCTGTCAGAGATTTAGGGGCAGAGATTTTGTTAATCGAAAATCTTTTAGAACCCTCACTGTGTGCACACATCATTGATGTAGCAGAGTCTTCTCATTTTACGCCCGCCTCAATTTTGATCGAAACCGTTGATGCTGATGTTCGCAGCAGTGGATTGTTAAAGCTTGATCCCCAAAACTCACTGCTCAAATCGACCAACGAGTTGATAATTGGCAAAATCTCGATCGTCCAGCAAGTTCTCTTTAAATGCTACGGAGTCAAGTTTCCCTATGCTGAGACCTGCTCAATTTTGCGCTATTTGCCCGGACAGCACTATAAGCGCCACGTCGATAACGTTTTGTTGACCAGTCGGTTTCAAGAGATTGAGCAGGGCATTCCAACGCGAGATGTCAGTGTAGTCGGCTACCTGAATGACTGCGAAGGGGGCGAGACGTTGTTCGATCGTCAAAACATCAAAGTCAAACCTCAAATGGGCAGTGCAGTTATCTTTCCTGCTTACTACACCCACCCTCACCAAGCCCTTCCTGTCACAAAAGGACGGAAATACGCCTGGACAAGTTGGCTCTATCACTAATTTAGATCGAGTAGTAGAGCGGAAAGGATTTTGCGTCTTTCGGCTTGACATACACTCGCTGCTCAGGTTCCAGCTTCAGTTCGTCAAAGCGATCGCGAGTTAGATGCGCCGTTACCACTTGCCCGTCGTCGAGGGTCAGCTCAGCCTGAATTTCCCACCCTAAGTGAATTAACCGACTGACCCTAGCAGCAACCGTGCTGCCGTTTGAAGAGGTCTCGATTAGAACATCTTGAGGGCGCAAAAACATTTCTGAATGTGCCGAGTCAAAGCCATTATTTTGGAAGATATGCGATGAGCTAGGCAGGACGTTAACAGGTCCGATAAAGCTCATCACAAAGGCACTCGCCGGATGATCATAGATCTCAGCCGGGGTGCCGACTTGCTCGACTTTCCCTTTATTCATCACCACGATTTCGTCTGAGACTTCCATCGCTTCTTCTTGATCGTGGGTGACAAAGACGGTCGTGACATGCACTTCATCATGCAATCGCCGCAGCCATGCTCTCAGGTCTTTTCGCACCTTGGCATCAAGTGCCCCAAACGGTTCATCTAACAGCAAAACATTCGGTTCTACAGCGAGTGCTCGTGCCAGGGCAACCCGTTGCCGTTGACCACCCGACAATTGAGAGGGATAGCGATCGCCCAGCCCAGCCAACTGCACTAAATCGAGAAGTTCTTCGACGCGCTTCTTCACCTTAGCTGCGGTAGCTTTACGGATTTCTAGCCCAAACGCAATGTTTTGGCGCACCGTCATGTGTTTAAACAGGGCGTAGTGTTGGAAGACAAACCCGATGTTGCGATCTTGCACACTGCGATCGGTGGCATCTTCACCCGTGATCAGAATTTTGCCCGCATCAGGCGTTTCTAACCCTGATATCAGTCTCAACAAGGTAGATTTGCCCGATCCAGATGGACCTAGCAGAGCAACGAGAGAGCCGCTCTTGATGTCTAAATTGACCTGATCGACAGCCTGAAAGCTGCCAAACTGCTTTGATACGTCTTGTATTACAATGCCCACCGCAATCTCCGGTTCTTCGATGAGATTACTGTACTATAACAGCGCACTCTTAAGTTCGAGTTTTTACTCACTCCACTAAATTATTTTCCAGCATGGAGACAAACTTCAAGTTTCCTATTGGTGCCTCAGTCAGCAGATGACTCGGCACTAGCCCCCTGAAACGAAGCAGACAAGGTGTGATGGACGGTGGGTGCGATCGCCGGATTTTGATAGTGATTGGTCGCCGAAGCCCCTTTAACTTGACGCATCAGACTTGCCATTTCTAGAGCATCCATCCCATAGCCCCAGCCATGATTGCTCTTGATCCCCGCACGCTCTAGGGCTTGCTGCATTGTATCCGCCGTGATTACACCAAAAATCACAGGAACACCCGTTTGAAACCCGGTTGCCGCGATCCCCTTTGAAACCTCTGACGAAACATACTCAAAGTGTGGAGTCTGACCTCGAATGACAGCACCTAAGCAGACGATGGCATCATAGCGATCGGTGATGGCGAGTTGACGGGCAACCAATGGCAATTCAAAACAGCCCGGAACCCATGCATAATCAACCTGCGTGCCTTGAGGATTGACATCAATTCCGTGGCGCTTTAGGCAGTCTTGACACCCTTCTACCAACTTATTAGTGATCAGGTCATTAAACCGTGCAATCACCAGTGCAAACCGAAGAGACTCCGTTTGCGAAAAAGATCCTTCAAAGATAGTCATTCTTTAATTTGAGTATCAACATTTCACAGCTACGATCGAAAGCAGATTATTCCAGCTTTGACCTCTCATTATGACCATAAGAGTATTGACTCAATCTACTGAAATCATCAGCCCTTAAATAGAGGTACCACCCTTAAACAGGTGACACCATTAAGTTGTTTAACTTCTACGGGTCTTACCGAAATTTAGCGCCTACTTAAGCAGTCTTGACTTGCGGAACTCCAAATTAAAAGGGGTCGAAAGCAGTATGTTTCCTCCCCCTAAATTATATTACCTTATTAAACAACGAGGAAGTTTAATGCCCCAACTGCTAGCACCAGCAGAGTCCAGAGTCCAGCACCTAGATAAAGTAGGCGCTTCGACTGATCCCAGTTTTGGGGAGATGCGTAAGCAACTGGCACTGCAACAACCATCACAAATGAGAATATGACTAAAGCAGCCAACGCGGCTTGAAATAAAATGGTCATCGTCTTCTCCCTACTACAGCAAGTAAATTAAATCTAGGTTTGGCGGCGTATTAGGCTGCAACATTGACTAGCCCTGAGTAGTAACCTATCAGAAAAATGGATCTGATTCTATGTCATATCACGGCAGATTTCGATACATTGGGTGCGGCGATCGGACTATCACGTCTCCTGCCAGGATCGCGGATTGTGCTGTCGGGGGGTGCCCATCCCACAGTGCGAGATTTTTTAGCGCTGCATCGAGATGAATACGCGCTGATTGAACGGCGATCGGTGAACCCGCAAACCATCCGTTCTCTGGCGGTGGTCGATGCCCAGCAGCGCGATCGCTTAGGCAGTGTTGCAGAGTGGTTAGATTTGCCTGACGTTCCCATCACGGTTTACGACCATCATCAAGAGGCAGACAGTGATATTCCTGCTCAAGAACGGTATGTTGAAGCAGTTGGAGCGACGACGACGCTAATCGTTGAGCGGCTTCAGGCTGCGAAGAGTTTGCTGACCCCGATCGAAGCCACCGCAATGGCACTGGGCATTCATGTTGATACGGGATCGCTAACATTTGACCACTCAACGGCACGAGATGCTCTAGCGTTAGCGTGGTTGATGAATCAGGGGGCAAGCTTGCGGGCGATCGCAGACTACGTTGATCCCGGTCTCTCGCCGATGCTGCAAGACCTGCTTGGTGTGGCACTCGAAAATTTACAATCCGAAACCATTCAGGGTTACACCCTATCTTGGGTAACTCTTAAAACCGAGGGCTACGTGCCCGGACTTTCTAGCCTCGCCTCACGACTGGTGGATTTGACCGAAAGCGATGCACTGCTGCTGCTCCATCGCTATTGTCGAGGAGTCGATTGTCAAGCTGATGATGGAAACGTGCTGAGTGTGATTGGTCGATCGCGCATCGAGGGCACCGATCTCAGCGAGTTGTTCAAACCGTTGGGCGGAGGTGGACATACAAAAGCTGCTGCATTGACGCTAAGAGATAGCGATGTTCAAGCCGTTTTAACCCAGCTTCTAACTCGATTCAAAGCCCAAATTCCACCGCCGCCGACTGCACGAGAATTAATGTCATCGCCCGTCCGCACGATTCGTCCGGATACGACGATCGAGGAAGCTCAACGAATTCTCCTACGCTATGGGCATTCAGGTTTATCGGTGGTGGATGTTGACGATCAGCTAGTCGGAATTATTTCTCGGCGTGATTTAGATATCGCTTTTCACCACGGATTCAGTCACGCCCCTGTCAAGGGCTATATGACCACGAACTTGAAGACGATCGTGCCTGAGACACGGTTGCCAGAAATTGAGGCGATGATGGTTACTTACGATATTGGTCGATTGCCCGTGCTCGATCAATATCAGCTAGTGGGCATTGTGACGCGCACAGATGTGCTAAGGCAGCTTCATCAAGCCAATACTCACTCCATAGCTGAGACAAACCATTCAAGCTCCAAACTCCAAACTCCAAAGCCTAAAATTAGTCTCGATCGGCTCTCTCCTCACCTGCAAGAGTTATTAGCGATCGCAGCAAATCAAGCAGAACAGCGCGGCTGGCATCTTTATCTAGTCGGTGGAGGCGTGCGCGATTTGCTATTGACCGATTCTCAAGAACCCGTGATGCTGACTGATATTGATTTAGTCGTCGATGGGTTTCATCGCTCAGCCGATGTGGGGGCAGGGGTAGAATTAGCTCGATCGCTGCAAACTCTCTATCCCGATGCGCGTCTAGACATTCACGGACGATTTCAAACTGCTGCCCTGCTGTGGCATAAAGATCCCATCCTTGACTCGTTGTGGATTGACATCGCCACTGCTCGAACTGAGTTTTATCCCTACCCGGCGGCAAACCCAGAAGTTGAGGCAAGTTCAATTCGTCAAGATCTTTATCGTCGAGATTTCACCATCAACGCGATGGCGCTACGGCTGACCCATCCTAAACAGGGCGACCTGCTAGATTTCTTCGGCGGAGCGCTGGATTTGAAAACCAAACAGATTCGAGTTCTCCATTCCAATAGTTTTATCGAAGATCCGACCCGAATTTATCGAGCTGTCCGGTTTGCAGTGCGGCTAGGATTTGAGATTGAGCCACAGACCGAACGCTATATTCGCTATGCGATCGCCAGTGGCATTTATGAACAAGTCCAAACTCGCCACGTTGCAGGTCGAGTTATTGCTCCTGCATTACAAACTCGTCTCAAATCGGAACTCAAGTACATCTTGCAATCCTCCTACTGGAAAGCAGCTTTAACGCAGCTAGACCATTTGGGAGCATTAGGCTGCATTCACCCCAGTCTCAAGCTAGGCGATGAATTACGAAGACAATTATGTTTAGCGGATTGGGGGCTACGCTGCCTCGATCGTGCTCAAACGTTAACTCGCTGGCAAGTGCTTCTAGAAGTTCTGCTCACTGCCTTAGCCCCTAGCGATCGTGCTCCTGTTGCTCAAAATCTGCAACTCTCTGCGGATGGCATTGATCGATTAGTTCAGCTAGAAACGGTTCGATCGACGCTGGCGGAGTCTTTGTCAACCAGTTCTCAACCGAGCCAAATAGCGCAGCAATTAAAACCCTACGATCTGCCACTCCTAATTCTCGTATCGGTCAAGAGTTCTCGATCTGTGCGTCGGCAAATCTGGCATTATTTGACCGTTTGGGCAACTATAAAACCTTTCCTAGACGGCAATGACCTCAGAGCACTGGGTTACAAACCGGGTCGGCAGTTCAAGCAGATTTTAGGCGATTTGCTGGCAGCCACGTTGGATGGAGATATTCACGATCGAGCCGAAGCAGAGGCATATTTAGCGCAGCACTACACCCCAAATTCCTAAATCCTGATTCTCAAAAATCTCTCAGAAAAAGGTAGCATAGTCTGGAATTGTGTGAGGGGAAGGGATGAAGCCAACACCAGGAATGACCTTACAAAGCGGCAAGTACCTGTTGAGCCAAGCTTTGGGAGAGGAAGGCTTTGGCATCACGTACCTCGCGACTCAAACGCTCTTAAATCAAGTTGTCGTCATCAAAACCCTAGATCCTAGTTTGCAGGTGACGCGCAGTTTTCCTCAATTACACCAACGCTTTGTCGAAGAAACGCGACTTCTCGCCCGTAGCCAACATCCCAGTACTGTCCGGGTTCTCGACTTCTTTCAAGAAGAAAACCTGCCCTTTCTTGTAATGGAACACGTTCCAGGGCAGACGTTAGCAGAACAAATCAACCTTAACGGGGCGTTGCCTGAGACTGAAGCAATTCATTACATTCGACAAATTGGATCGGCGATCGAAATCGCTCATCGCAACGGGCTAGTTCACCGCAATCTCAAACCTAGCTCAATCATTCGTCGCCCTGGCACTAAATTGGCGGTGCTAGTTGGCTTCGGACTCGCCCATGAAGCTGCCAGTGCCGTCAATCCCCTTCAGACAGGTGGTGCCGTTAATGAATTTGCACCTCCAACTGAGCTTTGGAGCGCAGAAAATCGATTTGCGATCGACCTCTACGGACTCTCTGCCCTTCTTTATTACTTACTATCTGCCCGTTCTCCCAGATCTCCTCAACTCGACCAACCGTGGAATCCAGCAATTAAGCAAGCGATTTCGCGAGGAATGACTTCTGATCCGACTCGCCGCCCTCAAACGATCGCCGACTGGCTCAACCTATTGCCCGTTGAGGCGGTTCCTCTCACGTCTGCTACGGCGTTTTCGACCACTCCTAGTCAGCCTGCTCAACTAGTCAAGCCAGTTTCAGAAGTCGCAGAAAAACAAGCGGCTCCTGCGATCGCCACCTCATTGCCTGTTTTGCCAAAATCAGAACCCGCCAAAGCAGCAACGTTGAAAGATGACAATCTCTCTACCAATCTCCCCTCTAAGACGATCGTTCAGCAGATACCCCTGCCTTTGGCTAAACCGATTTCTACGGGGGTGTCTCGCAAACTGTCTCTAGCATCAATGGCGATCCCGCTTGGCATCAGTCGGCATATGCCTAAATTCCTTGGACTCACGAGTGCTGCTGCCATCTCGATCGGGGTAGGTTTTGGATTAGCCTTGCGTTTCAGTGCTGCCCATACTCCGGGGGCTAGTTTCTTTCATCCCGACCAAACCTTTCCCTCAAAAGATTGGAAAGGAACGCTGTCTCCCCAAGGAGATATGTCTGATG
>JBBRMC010000070.1:0-10589 GCA_038231055.1 Leptolyngbyales cyanobacterium | reverse complement strand
CCAAGCATCGTACATGGCGTGAGCTGTATGTACAGTTTTTGTGGTGTTATTGAAAGGAATTAATCGCACAGAACCCTTACTAGATGGCGATCCCCGTCATTCTGCGGATAGCTCGAGGACCCAAAACTTACGTGCCATTCGATCTTGTACCTCAATGGCGGTAAAACTTCAACTCCCGCTATCTACGGCGCGATGAGCGATCTTGAACTTCAGCAACGATTCATAGGCTACGGCTATCAAGTCCGTATTGTTGGCAGTCAGAAAAATCATGCTGACAAAGATGCAGCGACTCAAAGCGCGCGCGCTCTAAATGCCTTCTCTTTATGACTCACTCGATTGGGCCTATCGAGAGATTTGCAGCATTCAACAAGCGGCACGTTCAGGGCAGTCGATCGCTCAGCCCAAGATCCCATTCAAGTTCCCTTTGCTGATTGTGCGATCGCCCAAAGACTGGATAGGCATCCAGGAAATTGATGGAGCGTCGATCGAGGAGGATCATCGCTCTTACCCAATTCTTGCTAAGGATGTAAAGACCAATCCGCAACAGTTACAGCTTCTGGAAGATTGGTTACGCTCCTATGCGATTGAAGAATTGTTTGACCCACAGGGTTGCCCGATTCGAGAGATTCTAAACCTTTGCCCCCAAGGTGAGCAACGCATGGGCTGTCAGGCTCACACATCTGAAGGTGTCTCCAAGCCCCTCAATTCACCGAATATCTTTGACTTTGAAATTCCAATTCAAACAAAGTCCTGTTCCCATGAAGAAGAGCATAGCAATATAGAACCTATCGAAAAGTACATCAAAACAGTAATTGAGCAAAATCCGCAAACGTTCCGTATTTTCTGCCCTGACGAGCTAGAGTCGAGCAATTTATCAGCCGTACTAGAAGCAAACCATTGCCATGATCGTGGGTCCATTCAGTCTGATGATTTGCAGGTCAGTTTGAGAAAAGAACGGATGCTTTTGTTTTTCAGCCAGCACACTTGTCAGGGATGGCTTCAGGGCTACCTGCTCACAGGTCGGCACGGGCTTTTTCTCTCTCATGAAGCGGATCTAAACAGCATTATCAGTATGATGAACCAGCACGCCAGGTTCCTGAAACTGTCCAAAACATTCTCGTGGAGATCGCCCGTCGCCTCTCTGAATTATTTAGCAATTTCAACCCCGTGGCGGCAGGAATGCAGTGACTTTTTGCGGCAAAGCTCTAGTTTTATCAATGCTGTGCTGACTCAAAAAGCGGAAATCGTGCGAGTTTATCTACCGCCAGATGTGAACTGTTTGATCGCTACGATGGCGCACTGCTTAAACACGACCGATCGCATGAATCTCATCCTTGCCAGTCCTGATCCAATGCCGCAATGGTTAACGATGGCAGAAGCGATCGCGCACTGTCGGGCAGGTGCCTCAATTTGGCACTGGGCAAGCACCGATGAAGGCATTAATCCCGATGTGGTGCTGGTTGGCATTGGCGATCGTTCCACGCTTGAAGTCATGGCAGCCGCTCACATCTTGCGGGACGAAATACCAGCACTGCGGGTGCGGGTGGTAAATGTCACCAACCTGCGAGTGTTGGAAGAAGACGCGGAAAATTCTCAGCATTTAGACAAGGAAATGTTTGAAGCCTTGTTCACCCGCGATCGCCCGGTCATAATCAACTTTCATGGCACTCTCTCCGTCTTGAAGCAGCTACTTTTTGGTCGTCCAAAGCCTGAACGCTTTCAACTCAATGGCGATCGAGGCGAAGTCATTCCCTCGTTTGCTCAGGATCTGGGTCATGGCACTTCACGCTTTCATTTAATCATCCAGGCGATTCGACTGGCCGCTCCGCAGAATCCGATTGTTGCGGCACGATCGAGTGAGCGAGTGCATTACTACGAGCATGTTTTAGCAGAGCGATATCGTTCGAGCCAGAAATCGGCAGGCGATCGGGCATCACCTAGCTGGTCGTAATGCTGCACTGGGATGAGTTTGAAAAAGATTTAATTCGTGACAGTTCCAATCGCTCAAGAAATTTCAGTTGTAAACTCCTACTTCTTACCGAATATGACAGTTACTACTCCGATCGCGCCCAAAACCCTCACAACAGAAGAACTGCGAAAGATTCATGCTTACTGGCGGGCGGCGAACTATCTTTCGGTTGGTCAGATTTATCTCCTCGACAATCCACTCCTGCATGAACCGCTCAAACTAGAACACATCAAACCTCGACTGCTCGGACATTGGGGCACAACTCCAGGTCTTAACTTTATTTACGCTCATTTCAATCGTGTGATTAAAGCGCAGGAGCTCAATGTTATTTATATTGCAGGTCCAGGTCATGGCGGCCCAGGGATCGTTGCCAACACTTATCTTGAAGGGACTTACAGCGAGGTTTATCCCAACATCTCGCAGGATAGCGAGGGGATGAAGCGGCTTTTCAAACAGTTCTCCTTTCCAGGCGGAATTCCTAGCCACGTTTCCCCTGAAACACCTGGCTCCATCCACGAGGGCGGGGAATTAGGATACTCACTACTTCATGCCTATGGCGCTGCCTTCGACAATCCTGATCTTTTGGTTTGCTGCGTCGTTGGAGATGGAGAAGCTGAAACGGGAGCTTTGGCGACTAGTTGGCACTCAAACAAGTTTCTGAACCCTGCCCGTGATGGTGCCGTTCTGCCAATTCTGCATTTGAATGGCTATAAGATTGCAAGTCCGACGGTGTTGGCGCGGCTCAGCCAAGAGTAACTGAAAAACCTACTCATTGGCTATGGCTACAAGCCTTATTTTATCGAGGGAGATGACCCCGAAATCTTGCACCAACAGATGGCAGAAACGCTGGACACCATCACACATGAGATCAGATCTCACCAACACGATGCCCGCATGAATGGCTTCTCAAAGCGTCCCCAACATCCAATGATTGTGCTGCGAACTCCCAAGGGATGGACGGGACCCAAATTTGTGGATGGAATTCCGATTGAAAATACGTTTCGCGCTCATCAGGTGCCTTTATCCGAACTCGCAAGCAAGCCTGAGCATATCAAACTGCTGGAAGACTGGATGAAAAGTTACAAGCCAGAAGAACTGTTTGATGAAAGCGGGAAATTGATCGAAGAGTTGGCAGAACTTGCTCCGAAGGGTGAGCGACGCATGGGGGCAAATCCTCATGCCAATGGCGGGTTATTGCTCAAAGATCTGAAGCTGCCAAACTTCCAGGACTACGCTGTTGAAGTTCCGAAACCCGGCACGATTACAGCAGAACCAACCCGCATCATGGGACAATTCTTGCGGGACGTGATGAAACTAAACCTGGACAGTCGCAATTTTCGAGTGATGAGTCCAGATGAAAATAACTCAAATCGGTGGAATGCGATTTTGGAAGTAACCGATCGCGTCTCGACTGCCGAGATCCTGCCGATGGATGATCATATTGCAACAGATGGTCGAGTGATGGAAGTTCTCAGCGAACACATGTGTCAGGGCTGGCTAGAAGGCTATCTTTTAACGGGTCGCCACGGCTTCTTCTCGTGCTACGAAGCATTCATCCACATCATCGACTCAATGTTCAATCAACATGCCAAATGGTTGAAAGTCACTCATCACATTCCCTGGCGTAAACAGATCGCTTCTCTCAACTACTTACTCACTTCTCATGTATGGCGGCAGGATAATAATGGCTTTTCGCACCAAGATCCTGGTTTTATCGATCACGTTGTCAATAAGAAAGCCGATGTGATTCGAGTTTATCTACCACCCGATGCGAATACTTTGCTCTCAGTGACTGATCACTGTTTGCGAAGTCGTGACTACGTCAATGTGATCATTGCAGGTAAGCAACCCGAATTGCAGTGGCTGGACATCGAAACTGCTAGCAAACATTGCACGGCTGGACTCGGTATCTGGGATTGGGCAAGCAACGATCAAGGAGTTGAACCCGATGTGGTGATGGCTTGTGCAGGAGATGTGCCGACTCTAGAAACTCTGGCTGCGGTTGATTTTTTGCGTCAACACTTTCATGAGCTAAAAATCCGCGTAGTCAATGTTGTTGATTTAATGACGCTTCAGCCTTCCAGCGAACATCCTCACGGTTTGAGTGATCAAGATTTTGATAGCCTCTTTACCCGCGATAAGCCGCTCGTGTTTGCCTATCATGGCTATCCCTGGTTAATTCATCGCCTCACCTATCGCCGCACCAATCATCATAACCTGCATGTGCGCGGGTACAAGGAAGAAGGAACTACAACAACGCCATTCGATATGGTGGTTCTCAATGACCTCGATCGCTTTCATCTGGCTCAGGATGTTATCGATCGAGTCCCGCAACTCCAATCCATCGGCGCTCATGCAAAACAGCTTCTCCGCGACAAACTCATCGAACACAGGCATTACATCGCGAAACACGGAGAGGATATGCCTGAGATTCGTAATTGGAAGTGGTCGCACTAAAAAATCTTTGAGCAGCGCGTAAATTTTTGCCATTGCAGGAGTAAATTACAATGCATCACCTAGAAATCAAAACTCAAGACACCGAAGACATTTCAGCGAATCCTCGCAGCATTTACAAAGTAAAGTCACCCACCCGCTCTCATAACTTGATTTATACAGACTGGACGCTGATCGAACCGCGATTCGATCCAGCGCAGTTACGTGCCAGAGAAACCGTCTTTACGATCGGCAACGGTTATTTAGGAACGCGGGGCAGCTTTGAGGAAGGCTATCCCGATGCGTTGCCAGCCACCTTAGTGCATGGGGTGTATGACGATGTGCCTGGTGTCTATACCGAGCTGGCAAATTGTCCGGACTGGCTATCATTAACAATTGTCGTCAACGGAGAGCGGCTTCGACTCGATCAAGGCGAAATTCTCCACTACGAACGGCAGCTTGACTTGCGGCACGGCATCCTGAGTCGATCGGTGCGCTGGCGTAGCCAAACTGGAAATACAGTAGATTTACGGTTTGATCGCTTTGCCAGTTTGGCAGATCATCAGGTATTAGGACTTCGCTGCCAGATTACGCCGGTTGATTTTAATGGCATGATCTCAGTTCAGTCCAGCATCAATGCCTATCCCGACAATCAAGGATTCGACCACTGGGAGCAGCTAGCTCGGGGCAAGATGGAGCAAGGAGTTTGGCTCCATCTTCGCACCCGCAGTTCTCACATCGAACTCGGCATGGCTGCTAAAATGACGGCGATTGGCACCGATGCCGAGTTGCAGGTGACGAATCCTCTCGACTATCCTACCTTAACGATCGCCTTGATTGCGACAGCGGGGCAGACCGTAGGCGTGGAAAAGGTGGTGACGTTGTTCACGTCCCAAGATGCGGAACTACCAGTTCAGGCGGCTCAAGCTAAATTGGCTAATCTGCCATCATATGCGGTGATGCTTGAGGCACATCAGCAGACGTGGAACGAAGTTTGGCAGCAAAGCGATATCGAGATTGAGGGAGATAGCAACGCTCAATTGGCAGTTCGCTACAACCTATTTCAACTCTTTATTGGTGCATGTTCGCACATCATGGGTGAATGCGGGTGCAACAGTCGAGTCAGTGTTCCCGCCAAAACCCTGTCGGGCTTAGGCTATCGGGGGCACGTCTTTTGGGATACAGAAATTTTTATCTTGCCCTTTTTCACCTTGACGCAACCCGATATCGCCCGCAGCTTGTTGACCTACCGCTATCACACCCTGGATGGAGCACGGCGTAAAGCAGCGCATAGTGGGTATAAAGGGGCAATGTTTGCCTGGGAAAGTGCCGCCACTGGAGATGAGATGACCCCCCGATGGTCGATTCTGACCGAGCCCTATGCGGAAGCTGTGCGAATCTGGTGCCGCGATCTGCGCTTCGCTCTTCTCGCTTCGCTATCGCGAAATTCACATTAGTGCCGACATTGCCTATGCCATCTGGCAATACTGGCAGGTAACGGGCGACGACATCTGGCTGCGAGACTACGGAGCCGAAATCATTCTAGACACTGCCATCTTTTGGATGAGTCGGGTGGAGTGGGATGCCAAGCAGGAACGATTTGAACTATGCGGGGTCATCGGAGCCGATGAATACCACGAGCAGGTGAATAACAATGCGTACACCAATCGGATGGTGCAGTGGCATCTAGAAAAGGCTGTTGCCGTCTATGAATGGTTGCAGCGTAGGTTTCCTGAACGGGCGGCTGAACTGGTACAAAAGCTGCAACTCACATCAGAAGGACTGCTGCGCTTCCACGCAATCATCGCCCAAATGTATATCCCTTCTGATGCCATAACAGGTATGATCTCGCAGTTTGATGGATTTTTCCAACTCAAGGATATTGATTTAAGCGACTACGAACCCCGCAATCGCTCAATTCAAGCTGTTCTAGGAATGGACGAAACGAATCAGCGGCAGGTGCTCAAGCAGCCCGATGTGCTGATGCTCCTCTACTTGATGCGAGACACGCCAGAATTCTCCGTTGGCGTAGCCTCTCCTGTGGAGAATCGCCATGACGTGCTGCAAAAGAACTGGAACTACTACGCTCCCCGCACAGACAGCACTTATGGATCGTCCCTTTGTCCTGCCATTCACTCTATCCTCGCAGCAAATCTGGGTGAAGCAGCAAATGCCTACAAACATTTTATGCAGGCAGCCACGGTCGATCTCGAAGATACTCGCGGTAACACAGCAGACGGCATTCATGCGGCTTCAGCAGGCGGGGTCTGGCAAGCAGTGGTGTTCGGCTTTGGCGGCATTCAACTGATGGATAGTGGTCCCGTCGCGACTCCCCATCTCCCGCCAACTTGGACTCGCCTCAAATTCAAACTGCAATGGCGCGGTACTTGGCATAGCTTCGATCTTTCACCCTCAACTATTAATCGACATGGACAAGAAATTTAACGCCTATCTGTTGGGTGGTGGTATCGGCTCTTTAGCAGCCGCAGCCTTCATGATTCGCGACGGCGGACTCCCTGGCAGAAATATTTTTATCCTAGAAGCAAAGCCAATCCTAGGTGGGAGTTTGGATGGAGTCGGGAACCCTGTAGATGGTTATTCGATGCGGGGGGGACGTATGTTAACGACTGACAATTACGAATGCACTTGGGATCTTTACAAGTCGATCCCCTCCCTGAATTCTCCCGGCAAAACGGTATTTGACGAAACTATGGAGTTCAATGAGCAGCACAAGTCAAATTGTATGGCGCGTCTCGTTGACAGCCGCCGTGCAAAAGTCCCCGTGAGTTCGATGGGCTTTTCCATGCAAGATCGTCAGGAATTGCTGAAGCTCAGTCAAGCTGATGAAGATGAATTGGGTGCTAGTTGTATCACAGATAGGCTTTCCCCTGAATTCTTCGAGACTGAATTCTGGTACATGTGGGCTACTACGTTCGCCTTCCAACCGTGGCACAGTGCTGTTGAATTCAAACGTTACTTGCATCGCTTTATGCTCGAATTCTCCCGTATTGAAACCCTCGCTGGGGTGAAGCGAACCATCTACAATCAGTACGATTCATTGGTTCGTCCACTTCAGAGTTGGCTCGAAGCCCAAGATGTCCATTTCATCGTAGATTCCAAGGTGACGGATCTCGTGAGCAACACCGACGAGGGCTTTTTTGTGGTGACAGGCATTCATTATCAGCAGAATGGTGAAAGCAAAGCGATCGCGGTTATTGACGGCGACCTGGTTTTTCTACAAAATGGATCTATGACTGATGCCTCAAGTGTGGGCTCGATGACGAGTGCACCCAAAAAGCTGACCAAACAAGACAGCGACAGTTGGACTCTGTGGGAAAAGCTGGCGGCAGAACGCCCAGATTTTGGCAATCCTTCTGCGTTCAACAGCAGCATTGCCGAGTCTTTCTGGGAATCTTTCACAGTTACGCTTCTTAAACCCGCATTCTTCGACAAGATGATCGAATTTAGCGGCAATCAACCGGGAACTGGCGGGCTTGTCACATTTAAAGACTCAAACTGGCTCATGTCGATTGTGCTTGCCTATCAACCTCACTTTATAAATCAGCCTGCTGATATACAGGTCTTTTGGGGATATGCCCTGTTCCCTGATCGCGTGGGTAATTTTGTTCCTAAGCCGATGAGCGAGTGCAATGGTGAAGAAATTCTTCGAGAGCTATGCGGTCACCTGCGATTCGATCTCGATACCGTGGAATCGGCAAACTGTATTCCTTGCAGAATGCCATACATCACAAGTATGTTTATGCCTCGTTTACGCACTGATCGACCGTTACCGATCCCTCGTAGCTCGAAGAACCTCGCTTTCATTAGCCAGTTTGTCGAGATTCCTGATGATGTCGTCTTCACCGTCGAGTATTCGGTGCGGGCGGCTAAGATGGTGGTCTATGAATTCCTAGGGATTGATCGCCAGATCCCGCCCATCTCGCCTCATGACAAGTCACTGCGAGTGCAGTTTGAGGCTTTAATCAAAGCGTTTAAATGAGTTTTGCTTAAACAGATAGGAAGATTAGCAGGTTTAGGGGCTATTAGGATTTTGGCAGGAGCGAGGAGCCTTGAACTCACGTCAATTTAACAATCCAAAGGAAATTATTTTATGAAGAAGTTAAAAAAGACTGCCAACTCATCCAAAAAGCCTAAAACGAGATCTAGCCCGTCTGTAGATTCATCCAAAGCGCTCATCGATATCGCTCAGCGTGATGTGGATGGAGTTCTGCACTTATTCGACACTTCTCTAGAGGGGCTAAGTGAGACTGAAGCCAAGCAGCGGTTAGGGAAATCCGGGCTGAATGAGATCGCCCGCGAAAAACCGATCAAGTGGTATGTCCAACTGCTGAAAACGGTGACTAATCCCCTCTCGCTTTTACTCATTGTTCTGGCGACGATTTCATTGTTAACTGGGAGTCCGACAGCCGCCCTCATCATTTTTCTAATGGTGATTTTCGGTGGGTTGCTGCGCTTTTCACAAGAATTTCAGTCGAACAAAGCAGCCGAAAAGCTGCGGGCAATGGTGAGCGCAACGGCAACGGTGAGTCGCAACGATGCCAATAAAGATGCTGTGCCGAAAGAAAAGAAGGGAATAACAGCAGGAAAAGAAATTGCGGTGAAGCTGCTGGTGCCTGGTGATGTCATCTTTCTTTCAGCAGGAGATATGATTCCAGCCGATGTCAGGCTGATTGCTGCGAAGGATTTATTCCTCAGTCAGTCAACCCTCACCGGGGAGTCTCTACCTGCTGAAAAACACGCAGAACTCCCCGATGACAAGGAGAAAAACCCACTAGAGCTAGTCAATCTCTGTTTCATGGGCACCACGGTAGTCAGTGGTTCTGGAACAGCCGTTGTCGCAGAAACTGGTAGTCATACTTGAATGGCATCACTGGCTAAAACCGTCAGCGGACGCAAAGCACGAACGAGCTTTGACAAAGGTGTGAATGGCGTGACCATGCTGCTGTTGCGCTTTATGATGATCATGGCTCCACTGGTCTTTCTGATCAATGGGGTGGTTAAAGGCAATTGGGTCGAGGCATTCACATTCGCTTTATCTGTTGCTGTGGGACTGGCTCCAGAAATGTTACCTGTGATTGTTACGGCAAATTTGGCAAAGGGGGCGATCGCCATGTCTGACAAAAAGGTGATCGTCAAAAACATTGATGCGATTCAAGACTTTGGCTCCATGAATATTCTGTGTACTGACAAAACAGGCACCCTGACCCAAGACAAAATCGTCTTGCAGAGGCACTTAGATCCCTACGGTCAAGAGAGTGTAGATGTACTCAAATATGCCTATCTCAATAGCTTTTACCAGACTGGCTTAAAAAATTTATTGGATGTCGCCGTTCTCGCTCGCCATCAAGAAATTGAATCTTTAGACGTTGAGAAAAACTACCAGAAATTTGATGAAATTCCTTTTGACTTTGTGCGTCGTCGGATGTCTGTAGTCGTCGAAGAGATGGGAAAACAGCATGTGCTGATTTGCAAAGGTGCAGTTGAAGAAGTCCTAAAAGTCTGTACCCAACTCAAAGTCAATGGCAAGGTTTTGCCAATGGATGAGTCAGTCCATACCAAGGTTGCTGATTTACAACAAAAACTAAACTCTGAAGGGTTAAGAGTCATCGCATTAGCATACAAAGTGATGCCACCAGAGCAATCCCATTACGCTATTACCGATGAGAGTGATTTGGTTTTGTTGGGCAACGTTGCCTTTCTCGATCCGCCCAAAGATTCTGCTGCCCAAGCGATTAAAGCCCTCAAGCGCAATGGAGTCGATGTGAAAATTTTAACTGGGGACAATGAAATCATTACTCGTAAAATCTGCAAAGATGTTGATCTGCCCGTCCACCACGTCTTACTAGGTAGCGATCTTGAATCTTTATCGGATGATGAATTAGCCGAAGTTGCGGCAACCACAACCATTTTTGCTAAAGTCTCTCCAACCCAAAAAGCCAAAGTTATTCAGGTACTGCGAAAAAAAGGCAACATTGTGGGATATATGGGAATGGCACGTAAGTTTTGGGTCCTCGAGCTATCCGCAGAATGACGGGGATCGCCATCTAGTAAGGGTTCTGTGCGATTAATTCCTTTCAATAACACCACAAAAACTGTACATACAGCTCACGCCATGTACGATGCTTGGACCACAAGCGCGAGCCGAGTTCGGAACACGACTTGTTTT
>JBBRMC010000069.1:0-10754 GCA_038231055.1 Leptolyngbyales cyanobacterium | reverse complement strand
TCGATCGCGTCTAAAATAATTGATTTCCCTGCGCCCGTTTCACCTGTCAAGACGTGTAAGCCTGAGCCAAAGTCCAACTCTAGACGATCAATTAAGGCAAAATTTTCGATTTGCAGAGACAGCAGCATGGGCAAATTTCAGACTGAGGAGTGAGACGCTGGTTAGTTGAAATAAAAGTCTTGCGATCGCCAACTTCAGAAAAAGTTTGGGTCTTGATCTTGGGTCTTGATCAATGAGTTGAGATTAGCAAGGCATCTGCGAGGGTGCCCCACTTAATGTTAGCGGTCAGTGAACTGATGAGGGTTTCTTTTTCGCGTTTGTGATAGTAAATTTGTCCTATTTTAGTCGCCAAACTGTTAAAAGCAAAACTTTTCATGCTTTATGTTGAGGATATGGGTCAGCAAAGCCAACTACTTTAAATAAAGCAACAGCTTACCTTTAGTTGAATCCCCTCTAAAACAGTTCGGAAATCCTACTCTCCTCACTGACCGCTAGTTTCTAAAGAAATGATTAACTAGAAGAAGGGAAACCCGTAATCTTATTGTTACAATACTTCACATACCGTTTTGATTCGGTTCTACTGCATGAGCATCATGAATGATAAGTCTGCTTCCATCACGACCATTGACTCAAGCTACACGACTGAGGCTGTTGATCGAGAAATGGCGGACTTATCGACCGTCACGATCGAGAACGAATCTGAAATTTTGATGGATGATGTGCCCGTTGGACAAACGGCTCCCAGCATTCACTATGACCCCGATGAGATCGCAGCCCGCTATGCAAGACAGCCCTTTAAGGTCTTCGCAAGGACAGCCAGCATCTTCTTGCCGTTCCTCTGGTTTGCATTTCGTCTGTGGTGGGATCGAGTGACTGGAGGCGGCGATCGTGCTCAAAAGGGGCAGGCGATCCAGCTTCGCAAGATGCTGACTAAACTAGGACCTGCGTTCATCAAAGTTGGTCAAGCGCTCTCCACCCGTCCAGATTTGGTACCCCCGAATTATTTAGAAGAACTGACCAAACTTCAAGACCAGTTGCCTCCCTTTCCCAATGAGATTGCCTTTCAGTTCATTCGCGAAGAATTGGGAGCTGACCCCAGCGAGGTTTATGCAGAGCTGAGTCCGATGCCGATCGCCGCTGCATCTCTGGGTCAAGTCTATAAAGGCAAACTCAAGACGGGCGAAGACGTGGCGGTAAAAGTTCAGCGTCCCGGCTTGGCTGAGAGCATCGCCGTCGATATGTACATTCTGCGAAAGATTGCGGCTTGGGCGATGAATAACATCAAGCGAGTGCGGAGTAATCTAGTCGCGATCGCTGACGAACTAGCCACTCGCATTTTTGAGGAGACTGACTATAACCAGGAAGGACGTAACGCCGAGCGGTTTGCCACCCTTTATGGATATCTCCCTGAAATCTATGTTCCTAAAATCTATTGGCGCTACACCGGGCGACGAGTCCTGACGATGGAGTGGATTACAGGCACCAAGCTGACCCAACTCGACGAGATTCGCGATCAGGGCATCGACGCAACTCACTTGATTGATGTGGGTGTGCAGTGTTCGCTGCGGCAGCTTTTAGAGCATGGCTTTTTCCACGCTGACCCTCACCCTGGTAACTTGCTGGCAATGCCGGATGGCAGACTGGCTTATTTGGACTTTGGGATGATGAGCGAAGTCAAGCCTTATCAACGGTATGGATTGATTGAAGCGATCGTTCATCTAGTCAACCGAGACTTTGATGGGTTGGCACACGACTACGTGAAGTTAGAATTTCTGACTCCTGACACTGACCTTACACCAATCATTCCTGCCTTTGCGAGTGTCTTTAACGATGCGTTGGGGGCAAGTGTTGCTGAAATCAACATCAAGAGCATCACCGATCAACTCTCATCGTTGATGTACGAATATCCGTTTACAGTTCCGGCTTATTATGCGTTGATTATCCGATCGCTCGTCACCTTAGAAGGCATTGCCATCCAGGTCGATCCTGAATTCAAAGTGTTGAGCAAGGCATATCCTTACGTCGCAAAGCGATTGCTAACAGATCAATCTCCTGAGCTTCGAGAATCTCTAAAAGACTTGCTGTTTAAAGATGGCAGATTTCGATGGAATCGGTTAGAAAACCTGTTGCTAAACGCCCGCAGCAACCAAGACTATGATCTGGATCAAGCCCTTGATCAAGCAGTTGATTTCTTGTTTTCAGAACGGGGTGAGTTCATTCGCGCCAGTCTGGTCAATGAGATTATCAAAGGGTTAGATTCTCTCGGTCAAAGCATTTGGGACACTGTAAGCCACCGATTTCGTCAGCAGGTGGGCTGGACGGTTGAGCGTTCGGTAACGCTGTCTGAAAATCAGCAAACTCTAGAGCACGTCAAACGCATCTGGAATATTTTGCAAGAAACTCGCGGGTTTGATCAGAGTAAGCTGCTGTCGTTGCTGCCCCGTCTCTTGGCGAAACCAGAGACTCAGAAAATGGGTCAAAAAATTGTTGGAGGTTTGGCACAAAAGCTTGTCGTTCGACTTCTGCGAGACTTTTTGTTGACCGATCAGCCTTCTCCCCAAGTCAAAGAGGATGTCTATCCGATCGCGCGTCCTGCTTTACCTGCTGCAAGAGGATAAGAATATTGTCGCCCGTAGAGACGTTTCGCTGGAACGTCTCTTATATGGGCGGAGTTGACATAGAGGCTTTTAATCTGAAGCAGGACGATCGCCTTGGTTTCTTGCATCAGTTTCGCGCTTCAGGTCTTCTTCAAGGGCTTGAATTTGGGCGCGACGGGCTTCTAGTTCTAATGCGCGGCGATCGAGTTCTTGGTTTTGCGCTTCAAATTGAGACGCGTGAAGCTCAAACTGCTTTTTTTCACCCTTCAGGTCTTCTTCAAGGGCTTGAATCTGTTCTCGACGGGCTTCTAGTTCTAACGTGCGGCGATCGAGTTCTTGGCTTTGGAGTGTTAGCGATTGCCGCCATTGCTCTGCGCGCTCGGTTTCCTGCTCAAGAAACGCTGGCGTAATGCCGTTGACTAAATAATTTTCGACAAGCTTCAAGATCCAACCTTTAGCATCTTGAATGCTAAGAACTTGTTGAGTCGGAGATAACTCAATTAGCACTAGGGCACCCTCGCCATAGTCACTAGCTTTACTAGAGAGGACAAATTCTTCTTCAGTGGCGATTGTCCAAACGTTTTCAGCTTTTTGAGTTGCCAACAAGCGCAACCCTGCTTTGCCTGCGTAGCTTTTTTGATGGACTTGAGCCAAGTGCAGCATGACTGGTTCTCTCTACTTGTCTCGGTTGAAAATTACGATAGGATCAACCTCTTTAAGTTAGCAAGCAGACAGAGACCAGTTGTTAAGCTGCCTATCTGCTCGATAGCGAGGTGCTCTTAAAAAAGATTAACCCTATTACAAATAACATAGCGTTTCTCAATCGAGTTCGATAGCCCGTAGAAGCACGGGAATAGAAACGATACTGAAGGAGGGGAGACGTGTATTGGGTGGTTTTGCTGAATGCTTTTTGCACTCAATCTAAGCGATCGAGCCTCGTCCGTAGAATTTCGGCTTGCGTCTCAAGCTCTGACAATGCCTCTCGTGCAGTTTGAACCACTTCAGGAGGTGCCTTATCAACAAATTTAGAGTTGCTCAATCGTCCGGAGAGTGATTGAGTTTCAGCCTCTACTTTTTTCAAATCTTTCTCGGTTTTTGCCCTGAGAGCAACTAAATCGATCAATCCCGCGAGGGGAATCGCGACTCGCACCGTTCCAACCACGCCGACGATCGTTTGGGCTGAGTCTTCTTCGCTGGACGATGACGAATTCGCGATCGGTTCGGGTGCGTCAGGACGCGGCTCCCCGACGACTTCGGTTTTGAATTGCTCAATTTGGCTGAATAGCTGCTGGCGATCGTCTACCTTCCAGAGTTTCTGCTTCGTAAACCAGACGGTGTAGCCAATTCCCACGAGTTCTAAAAACGTCGGCAAAAGTGGAATTTCGTGAACAGCTTCTAAAAGACCCGCGCAAATTTTGAGCGTGATTAAGGTCAGTAAAATAAAGCCGATCGTCAGTAAGCCGCGCTGATGGGTAGAGATAAAGGTGGCGATCGAGCCAAGGAGATCCGTCGCAGAGAAGTCTGAAACAGCTTTTGAAGACGCTTGCGTTGTTTGAGGCTGATTAATCTTCAGGGTTTGCACCTTTGCCAAATCCTGAATATAAGACTGACCTGACTTGAGAATGTGTTCTTCCTTCTCACTCTCAGTTTGCAGGATTGCCTCAACTTTGGCTCCTGGCTTGATGTCTGCCTCGGCTCTAAGATTCCGAATCGTGCGAATGGTGCCAATCAGGAGATCAAACTGCTGCTCTAGATCACGATTAATCAGCGTCGAGTCAGGAATTGGATAAGTTTGTAGCGCTAGTGTCTTACCAGATGCTTCATCAGTCTGAGTCACCGTATGCCAAATTTCTTCAGTGATGTGCGGCATAAAGGGGTGAAGTAGCTTCAGAGTCCCTTCTAGGACGTAGGCGAGAGTTTGCTGGGCAGCTTTGCGAGAGGCGGCATTGTCGCCCTGCAACCGAGATTTGACCAGTTCGATATACCAGTCGCAGAAGTCTCCCCAGATGAACTCGTACAAAAGCTTAGCAGACTCACCCAAACCGTAGTGATCAATCTGGTCGCGAATTTGCTGAGTAACTTGATGAAATCGGGACAGAATCCAACGATCGCTCAGTTCTAACTGATTTTGATCGGGCAACCCCAACTGTTCAGGGGTCTTGCCATCCAGATTCATCAATACGAATCGAGAGGCGTTCCACAGCTTATTGGTAAAGTTGCGAGATGCCTCAACTGAGGCGGATTCGTCCGTTTTGCGGTTATATTCCAATCGAATATCTTGCCCTGCCCCAGTCACCTCACGAACCAAGGCATAGCGCAGCGCATCGGTGCCGTATTTGTCGATTAGAACCAGGGGATCGATGCCATTGTTAGAAGACTTAGACATCTTCTTATTGTTTTCATCTCGCACCAGTCCGTGAATATAGACGGTTTTGAAGGGCATTTCCCCAGTAAAGTGCTTTGCCATCATGGTCATGCGGGCGACCCAAAAGAAGATGATGTCAAAGCCCGTCACCAGCGTCGCCGTGGGATAGTAGCGCTTAAAGTCAGGCGTTTCGTCAGACCAGCCCAAGGTTGAGAAGGGCCATAAACCGGATGAAAACCACGTATCCAACACGTCGGGGTCTTGCTCAAGCTGAACGTTTTCGCCAAACAGAGCGATCGCCTTCTCTCTTGCTTCTGCTTCACTTCGCGCCACCATAAATGGGGTCGTGTCGGTGATGATGCCGCCCGTCTCGCTGACGGCATACCAAGCAGGAATTTGATGCCCCCACCAGAGTTGACGAGAGATGCACCAATCTTTTAAGCTCACGAGCCAATCGCGATAGACCTTTGTCCAGCGATCGGGTACAAAGTCAGGCGAGTTCTGTTGATCAAGATCCGCGAGAGCGGGTTCTGACAAGGGTTTTATCTTGACGAACCACTGCGTCGAGAGCAGAGGTTCAACGGGAACCTTTCCACGATCGCTATAGGGAACGGTGTGCTTATAGTCCTCAATTTTGACCAGCAGTCCTTCGTCTTCGAGCCGTTTGACGACGTTCTTACGCGCCACAAAGCGATCCTGCCCTTGAAACTCTCCAGCATTCTCATTGAGAGTGCCGTCCTTATTCATAATGTTGATGAATTTTAGACCGTTCCGGTTGCCCATCTCAAAATCGTTGGGGTCGTGGGCAGGGGTAACCTTCACACATCCCGTCCCAAACGTGGGATCGACAAACTCATCCCCAATAATCGGAATTTCTCGCTTCACGAGCGGCAGCAGAACCATTTGACCGATTAGGTGCTTGTAGCGATCGTCCGTCGGATTCACTGCAACAGCCGTGTCTCCCAACATCGTCTCCGGTCGAGTTGTGGCAACCTCCACATAACCATCACCCTGCACGAGCGGATAGCGAAAATGCCACAAATGCCCGTTGACTTCCTGGTTTTCAACTTCTAAGTCAGACACCGCAGATTGGCTGGCAGGGCACCAGTTGACCAGATAATTGCCCCGATAGATCAGCTTCTCATCATAGAGCTTGATGAATGCGTCTAGTACAGCTTTTGACAGACCTTCATCCATCGTGAAGCGTTCTCTTGACCAATCAACCGAAACGCCCAATCGTCGAAGTTGGTTAACGATCGTGCCTCCCGATTCGGCTTTCCACTTCCAGGCACGTTTTAAAAACTCTTCACGCCCCAAGTCTTGCCGAGTCTTCCCTTCTGCCTTAAGCTGCTTTTCGAGAATCGTTTGCACCGCGATGCTGGCATGGTCAGTTCCCGGTAGCCAGAGTGTGTTGTAACCACACATTCGGTGATATCGCACGAGTGCGTCGATTAGTGCCGTCTCAAAGGCGTGACCCATGTGAAGACTGCCCGTGACATTGGGAGGCGGAATCACGACACAGTAAGGCTCACCGGGAGCATCAGGGTCAGCTTTAAAGACCTGATTTTCTTCCCAAAACTTCTGCCACTTGGCTTCTGAGGCAGCAGAGTCATATTGGCTGGGCAGATTAGCGATCGTTGCAGTCATTGGGGAAACGTTGGGACTAGAGGGGGCGTTTATCTGTCAATGATAAACGTTCAGACGACCAGGGTATGAAGTGAATTGCTGAGACCTAAAAATGGGTGCCTCTCGGAAGAAGCACCCCATTAACTAAGTCATTAAAATTTGGGACTCAAAAAAATCTAATCTAGTCGATAAAGCCCATCAATGCAGGAGCATCATCGACATTGTTAGACGCGATCGGGCGTTGCCCAAACCCCATATTGTCGTTCATCAAATCTGGATCGCTTGCCATCACAGGTCTGCCATAGAGACCTTCACCTTCAAGCATTTTGATCTCGTCACAAAAGACCGGACGCTTGTCCACCATTTCAAAAATGCGAAGGTGACTTGCCATGATCGGGCGATTGGTCAGCAGAGTGCCTACAATTTCTAGATGGCTAGCTCCGATCGGACGAATACCACCATCTTGAATCGTGCCTACGATTTCGATGTCGCTGGACATGATGGGACGATTCCAAACAGAGAGACTGGGCTGCTTGTGGAGTTGAATTGCTCCCTTTTGTTCGGCTTCGGGGTTCACGTCAATAACGTCTGCGCTCATGGTTTTTTCCTTTGTAGAGTCAGTCATGTCTGGAGTAATGTCTTCGCTCGTTTTGCCGTTTGTAGCGACGGCAGGTTTAGGGTTGGGCTTTGCACTCCGATTGCTGGCATCCTTTCGGCTATTGGTTTTATCGGTTGAATTGGCGACCATTGTTCTTTTTTAGCAGCGTTAAAAGGAGAGGGCTTGAAGCGATCGGAGGCTGACTATCAAATCAAATCTTAAGCAAACATTATAAGGTCAAAGCACACCTCTAATATCAGTTGAATTCCCCAAGAGATCTTATCGGACTGATTTAGAGAGCCAATCACTCAAAAAAGGGGATGCCATCAGCGTCCCCTTTTTTTGAGAATCAATTCAAGAATTAAGCGTTAACCGCAACTTTCTCTTTTGAGACCAAACGCTCATAGGTGGCTCGCATCTTCAGCCCAACTAATACTTGAAATAACCCAGTTCCATTATTAGAACCTGGATATTCGCGGTGCTTAAGCAGCAACTCTGTTAACTCACCGTTATATTTCGCGGAGGTTTTGCTCAAGTGTTGTTCAATGTAGATGACTTCTTCGAGCTTGTCGAACTGACCATCGACTTCTAGAATCGAGACACTGTGACCATAGTAGGAATCAGGACCGTAGTACATCTTGATGCCGGGATAGGAACAGGTGAGCTTCCGTCCGCAAGGAGTCCAATGAATCTCGGAGCCTTCGTCAAACAGGTAAGCAGGCTCAAAGCCTTCTATTTCATCCCGCTGAATCATCTGCACTCGCAGCACTTTCCGCTCTTGGTCATTCTTAATTAGCTGTGTGGGCAACACTTGCACCACGACATCGGCGAAGCCCTTCTGAGGGTCGATATATGCCTCAAAGTCGGGTTTACGAGCGTTAATCTGAGCCAGCACATCTTCATAGGTGTGCCCCCGCTCTGCCATGTCGCGCTGAATCTTCCAGGCAATTTTGACTTCATCGCTGATGTCGAGATAGACGCTGAAGTCTAACAGGTTGCGAACTCGCTCATCATAAAGGGGATGAAGCCCTTCGATCACAATGATGTGATTGGGTTCAACAATTTCAGGAGGATCGAGGAGACCCGTTTCGTGGTTGTAGATGGGCTTATTAATCTTTTCCCCATTTTTGAGCGCTTTCATCTGCTCATACATCAGGTCAAAATTATTGGCTCTGGGGTCTAGTGCCGTGATTCCGGTTTCTTTGCGCTGCTTGCGATCCAGACTGTGGTAATCGTCGAGGCAGATAACCGTGACGAAATCTTCCCCAAACAGATCGGTCAATCGGCGCAGAAACGTGGATTTACCGCACCCGGAGTCTCCGGCAACCCCAATTAGAACCACGCGGTCTGGCTTACTGATCATAGGTTTCCTCTAAAACAAAACGTTTTCTACCAATTGGGTTCTTGAGTCAGCCGGAGCTTTGACGACTTGCTCAAGCAAAATGCAGTCACTCTAAAGAATGAACGCCGCCTACTTCAACAGCCTTGTTAAGCTCAAGGTCTTGAAGTGAAGTGTTTAGGACTACCCGCTAGGGCAGATCTTACCAAATCGCGATCCCCCTCACAAGCCTTAAGTAAATCTAAAATTCATAAACCTTCATTACTTTAGTAGAGAGATGGGTATTTCTGCCGTGAGAGGGGTGAGCTTGATTGGAAATTTATGATTTTACGATCGCCAAGTCTCCCTAAATCTGTAGAGTGAATAAGAGGAGCAATTTGTCGCCCAATTTGGTAGAAAGGGCACCTTGCAGCACAATATTAAGTTGAGTTAGGTCGGAGATATTCAAAGCGATGTTCAATTCAAGCGCAACAGGTGCTGGCAACACACCCTCTGGCAGCCGCGTGTTTCGATATGAAGTGGTAGGTCTGCGTCAAAGTCAAGAAAATGACCAGATGAGCTACCCGATTCGGCAGAGCGGCAGCACGTTTATCACAGTGCCTTATACTCGCATGAACGAGTTTATGCAGCGCATCACCCGCATGGGCGGCAAGATTGTCAGCATTCAGCCTTTAGACGTTAATGGTGACTTCGCTGGAAAAGTTACCCTGGAACAGTCTGCAACCGAAGGTAAGCAGGAAACTGAAACACAGGGCACTCAAACAGGAGCAAAGACAAAGCCAATGACTCAAGCAAAGGCTGCTGTGGCCACAGACATCCCCGTGAATATTTACCGACCCGCAAGTCCTTATATCGGTAAATGTATTTCTAACGTGGAACTCGTCGGCGAAGGCGGAATCGGTACAGTTCGTCACATCAAATTCGATATCTCTGGCGGAGATTTGCGGTACCTAGAAGGACAGAGCATCGGCATCATTCCTCCTGGCACCGACAAAAACGGCAAACCTGAAAAACTCAGGCTTTATTCGATCGCCTCGACTCGTCACGGCGATCAAGTCGATGATCAGACTGTCTCTCTCTGCGTTCGGCAGTTGGAGTATAAGCATCCTGAGCTGGGCGAAATAGTCTATGGCGTTTGCTCAACCTATCTCTGTGGTCTAGAGCCAGGGGCTGATGTCAAAATCACCGGACCAACGGGTAAGGAAATGTTGCTTCCGACTGACCCAGAAGCCAAAGTGATCATGATGGCAACCGGAACGGGTATCGCGCCGATGCGTGCTTACCTGTGGCGAATGTTTAAGGACAATGAGAGAGATGCAAACCCTGACTACCAGTTCAATGGGTTTGCGTGGCTGATCTTTGGCATCCCCACGACAGCAAACATTCTCTATAAAAAAGAGTTGGAGGAGATCCAACAGAAGCATCCTGATCACTTCCGTCTCACCAACGCTATTAGCCGTGAGCAGAAGAACAAGGATGGGGGCAGAATGTACATTCAAGACCGGGTGGCTGAGCACGCGGCTGAACTGTGGCAGATGATGCAGGATGAGAAGACTCACACCTATATTTGTGGTCTCAAAGGCATGGAGGACGGCATTGATGCAGCTCTCTCGGCTGAGGCTTCAAAGGTAGGTGTTGAGTGGAAGGAGTTCCAACGGGCGATGAAGAAAGCAGGTCGCTGGCACGTTGAAACCTACTAGGATTCAGCGAAAAACCGGGGGAACTGGTGAAGTTCTCCCGGTTTTTTAGTGGATTGAATTGCTCTGCTCTCTAAGACGCGAATACTTTCGCCGCTGCCGCAACTCCAGCACCTGAGGTAAACCCTTCATGACCCAATTCTTGCAGAGTGGCTTCTAGAGACGCGATCGCCGTTAGCACATCTCGATCGCTGACAAAGCCCAAGTGACCGATCCGAAAAATCTTGCCCTTGACGTGATCTTGTCCGCCTGCTAACACGATATCGAATCGCTTTTTCATCACTGAGCGAATTTGCTCGGCATCGACACCACTCGGCATCACCGCCGTAATCGCCGGACTTGCACATTCATCGGCTGCAAATAAAGGCATTCCCATTGCTTTTACGGCGGCGCGAGTCGCTGCTAACAGGCGGTGGTGACGTGCAAAAATGTGCTCTAAGCCTTCTGCCTGCATCATTCTTAATGCCGCTTGCAGAGCGAAGAACAGATTAATAGGGGGCGTGAAAGGAGTCGTGTTTTTGGCGGCATCTTT
>JBBRMC010000068.1:0-10756 GCA_038231055.1 Leptolyngbyales cyanobacterium | reverse complement strand
GGCAACCCGACATGATTCCCAACGATAATGAGGTTGTGTGGCAATTATCAGGAAAAGCGTGGTTGTACGTAATTGGTGATGCTCAACGTGCCGGTAAGACGTTAATAACGCTTATTGTGGATGATCTTGATGGTCACGTTGTTGAGTTTAATGAACGAGGAATTTCATTTGAGTTTGTCGAAAAAGATTCAAAGATTTATCGAAGAGTAGCTGTTACTGATCCCGAAGGCAACACATATCAATTCACCGAACTCACAAGCGAAGACAATCAAGCGTAATTTGTCCAACAACGGCACAACAAGGCGCTGCGCCCGACTGCCTACAGCCTGCGCTCGTTCCTTACTCCGGCTTTCAGCGGCGGGTGAGCTTAGTCGTTAGCTGGCTTCGGTCATTAGTGTGAGCGCAGCCATTTGTTACCTGCCATTCCCACTAATCATCCAAAAGTACCCACAAGGGCACTACAGTAATTGAAATCTGTTTTAGCCAGACCGTAAAAGTTCACTACTGAAGAGTAGTTTAAAGCAGTATGCATGAAGGAGATGCCTGTGAACAAAGTTGCTGTATTTGGTAATGCTGGAGGCGGAAAGTCTACACTCAGCAAACGTTTAGCAGAAATGACAGGTTTGCCTATAGTCGCTTTAGACCTTTTGAAGTATAAACCTGGTGGTGGAGAAGTTCCCTACGAAGAATATAAAGCTGCTCATGATCAACTCCTCCAGCAAGACCAATGGATAATTGACGGATATGGATCATTGGATACGGTATGGGAACGACTAGAGGTTGCGGACACCTTAATATATTTGGATATGTCAGTTCTCCAGCACTATTGGTGGGTAACGAAGTGATTCTTGAAAGGCTTTCTAGTTCCACCAGAAAATTGGTCTGAGAATAGTCCGCTCTTGAAGGGGACGCTGAACAGTTATTATACGGTTTGGCTGTGCCATAAGAAGCTTACGCCAAAGTATCAAGAGTACGTGCATAAAGCTAAGGCAAGCAAGCGGGTTTATCATCTTCAGTCTCCTAAGCACATGCAAGAGTTCTACCAAGCTGTCGAACTAGAACTTGCAAAATAAAGGTTATTTATAGCACTCAAAAACGCTCAAAGAGCAATATGCCGTCCCGAAACTGTCCACGAGGTTATCTATCAGATGAGAGTGTGAGAAGAGCAGTGCGTTTCCAGATACCAGCTAACAACCGCGTGTACCGGATTGACTGCAATGCTTTCTGCTTCGTTTTAAGTTCCATACATCCGGTGACGCTAATCGTTCATGGTCAGAAAAGGAAAGCTCGATTCTACTAGGCATGAGTAGATGCCTTTTGGTCATCCTGAATCATCTGCATCAGAATGTCCGAGGCTTCCGTTGCGTCGTAGGGCGACCAAACCGGATACTCTGATGCAGAAAAGATGACTTGTAGTTCAGCGTCTGGGATTTGTGCAGCTAGAAGTTTGAAGAGTGATAATTTGTCTGATTGGCTAAGATTATTGACCAAAGGAATTAGCTCAGCGAGAGACATGGGTTAAACTCCCAAACATACGAGACTGAATTTATCATAAGCGATCGGTGAGATACGGTTTAACAATCCGCTTGCACACCGATCGTATAGAGTTTCGTTGCGTCCGAGAGGTCATCAGCGGCGGGTGAACCGGGTCATTAGCTGACTCCGCTCAGGGTTCTTGCACTCGGACTTCGAGGCGATCGGTGAATCCGAAAACACTTAGGTCTGAAGCCAATGATTCACTCCAAGCTAAAATGAGGAGGTGAAGTCACAGTGAGGGCACCCCTATGGCAATTCGCCAACGACATTACAGCAAAGAAGAGTTGGCGCAACGTGGGCAAGCCCTCTATGACTCCAGCATTCGGCAGCAAGTCGAGGCGGGAAACGAGGGCAAAATTGTGGCGATCGACCTCGAAACTGGAGCCTTTGAGGTCGATGAAAATATTGTGCCTGCGACCAATCGCTTATTTGAGCGATATCCCGATGCTCAGCCTTGGGTGATTCGGATCGGACATCGCGCCGTTTATCACTTTGGAGCACGGAGTCTGAAGAAGAATTAATGATTTACGGAGTCGTAAATTTACGTCGTGAAGCAACACTTCCCATTGTGATCGGTAACTCAAATGGACAACGACAAGTGATTGATACGGTGATTGATACAGGATTCAATGGATTTCTGTCTTTGCCATCTGCAATCATCGCTACCCTAGATTTACCTTAGAGTGCTTCTGATATTGTGACCTTGGGCGATAGCAGCGAAACCCTGTTCGACCTATTCACTGCGACCGTGATTTGGGATGGGCAGTACCGCGAGATCGATATTGCAGAATCAGAAACGGAACCTCTGCTTGGGATGGCGCTACTCTACGGTTATCGATTGCAGGTTGATACCATTGAGGGTGGCAGCGTTAAGATTGAAGTCTTGTGATTCTAGGTAGAAGCGATCGGTGAGGCACGTCGTTTATAGTTCCTTCGTCGCCGTTCAACTTTGTCATTCATCAAGACATGAGCAATCAGCCTAAGCTTTTAGATACTGTCTCACTTCTAAATAATTTGTCGATCGAGCAATTGACTCTCGTAGAACCAAACTATTCTATGCCTGTGTAAATTGTTTGCATGGCGAACTTGTGGATGAATTTTCAGTCTTACAATACGAACTTGCTACTGCTTGACTGAACGTCCTCCTGGTTGTCTTCAGGCGTTCTATGATCAAATCAAGCTTATATTTTTGACTATGTTTAAAGTGGTTTCTCCTGGATTTTCACAAGAATTCGATCGCTGGGTCGATGCGTTAGAGATTGCAAAGTCGCTCATGCCCCAATGCAAGTGGATGCAGGATGTCCGTATTTTTGAAGACAGAAGTTTAGTGTGGGTCTACAGTCGATCGCATAAATATCCGCAATTTGTAGGAGCAGGAACTTACGATCGACTAGCAAAACGGTTCTTATGGGAAACGGTCAACAACGAGACTGCGGTAGACACTCAGACCGATGAGGAACCACCCGTCTAGGAAGCATCATGCCGAAACAAATTGCACTTCAAACAAAGGTCAAACTTACCCATGTCGGAGGATTTGCTCGTCAAGCTTGATTTGCTTCTAGCTTTCCTCTGACGACTGATTAGCCCTGAGAACTCATGGGAGAAGTGCAAAGACTCGCGATCGAGGTGCAAAGACTCGTCGATGAGGTGTAGAGACTCGCGAACCCACTGCAAAGAGTCGCAAGAGACCATCAGAGACTCGTGGGAGACAGTCAAAGACTCGCGCGTGAGGTGTCAGAACTCGTCAGAGTAGTATCAAAACTCGTGGATGAGACGATCGTCCTCGCGGATGAGGTTTAATGCTCGATCTACATCACAGTGATGCACCCACAATTCTTTTGATCGGTCATTGCCGAGATTTTCGCCCCCTAAATCCCCCATTCTGAGGGACTTTGAGAAGAGAGACTTGTAGGATGCCAAGAGATTTTCAAGCTTCAAAGTCCCCCAATTTTGGGGGATTTAGGGGAAGCCGACGCAAACGAAGCGATGATCCACTTGTGCATACTCAGTAGAGCGCCATCAGGGTGATGCACCCACACGTCCTCTGCTCACGCAACTAGAGGTTGACAGATCTCGTTTTGCAGCGCCAACTCCTGAACTCGCATGGTTTGAATCGATTCCGTGACAATTCGGTGCGTATCCCACCCTTGCTCATGCTGCTTTAACCAACGCTGTGCCTCGTTGCCTTCTCGCAAAATCTTTTTGAGTGGCAGCAGAAAGCAGCTAAAGCCTTGTTTTTTAGCGATCGACCACACCTCGCCATAAAGCTCCTCAATCCAGTCTCGCGCCACGATGGGGTTGCCCGATCGCCAGTCGATTAATTCAGCGTCGAGGCTGGCGTGAGCAGCAGCGATTTCATTGGCATCGGCGATCGAGACGAGATCCTCTGCGGTTAATTGGCTCATGATCAAGGGATCGAGAGTGGGATCTTCGATCAGTTGGTGGAGACGAGCTTCTAATAGCGCCGTGATCGCAAGCAGCGCGATCGGGTCAGACACCAAATCACAAATTCTCAACTCTAGGCGATTGAGATCATAGGGGCGACGATCGCCATTCGGACGCACCGACGACCAGAGATGCCGCACGTTTTGCATGGTGCCTGCCGCCAATTGCTCCTCTGTCCAGCGAATGAAGTGAGCGTGACTCTCAAATAACGGGACGTGAGTTGGCGTTTTAGGAAACACTGCCCAACGGCTAGAGTGAGAACCTGTCACGTTGCCATTTAAGAAGGGAGATGCCGCGCTCAATGCTAGATACAACGGTGCCTCGACTCGCACGAGACGACAGGCGCGCATCAACAATTCTGGATCACTAATACCGACATTGATGTGAACGCTCGCCGTTACTACCTTTGTCCCGTAGGTCTGCTCGATGTAGTCGTGATAGGGGTTTCCTGGATCAGATCGGTGAAACTCATCTGCCCCGCTCAATGCCAACGTGCTGCCCGGAATCAACGTGTAGTCGCCCAACTGCTTGAGATAGTGCCGGAGTTGAACCCGTGGACGGACGAGATCACACAGCGATCGCTCATATCGATAGCTCGGCGGAGTCGTGTATTCAACGTTGCGGCTGTCGGGTTCTCGCACAAAGCCGTCTAGCGTCGCCACAATCTTGTCAGACATCCCGACGACTTCACCCGCTGGTGTCCCGGTGTAAACCTCAATTTCAAACCCTTTTGATAGCAGCATCTCGCCTCGCAAATTGAGCGGTCTTACTCTTTTAGTATCTGGGAAAAAGGGACGACTGCGAACTATCCAAAGAAAGGGAGACAGATTGCGATCGAGATCGAGCAGAAAACTCCAGAGATGGCATACTCATCTAAGCCAGAGCGTGGTAGGGAGAGCAAATCGTGGGATTGGGTAAATGGGTTGGGTTTTTAGGATTGGCGATTTCACTCTATATCCTTTGGGAGATTCGCCAAGTCTTGCTATTGGTGTTTGCCGCAGTCGTGTTTGCAACGGCACTCAATAGCCTGGTGCGTCGTCTTCAGCAAACTGGGTTGAAGCGCGGTGGCGCGGTGGCGCTCTCAATAATTGTTTTTGTGTTGCTGCTGCTCGTCTTTATTGGGCTAATCGTGCCGCCGTTTATTTCTCAGTTTCAGCAGCTCGTTGAACTGGTGCCCAAGGGACTCGACAACCTCCAAAATCGCTTTCAAGATATGCAGAAGATGATTCCTGGCTATTCTCAATATTTGCCAGGAGTTGATGATCTGATTCAACAGATTCAACCCTTAGCCGCACGGTTTGCCGGAAACTTCTTCGCCTGGTTCTCGAACGCACTCGCGATCGTCATTAACCTGCTGCTCGTCGTGATCTTAACGGTGATGTTTCTCATCAATCCTCAACCCTATCGCCGAGGATTTGTGCTGCTGTTTCCGTCGTTTTATCGCCGCCGCGCCGATCAGATTTTGTCGCTATGCGAGATTGCCTTAGTGAACTGGATTGGCGGCATTTTGATCAATATGGTGGTGATTGGCACCGTGAGCGGCATTGGCTTGCTGGTGTTGCGGGTGCCCCTGGTGCTGGCAAACGCGCTCTTAGCCGGATTGTTAGAAGCGATTCCGAATGTGGGTCCGACGTTGAGTGTGATTCCACCCGTGGCGATCGCGCTGATCGAAGATCCTTTGAAGGCAGGAGCCGTTGTGGTTCTCTACATCGTGATTCAGCAGCTTGAGCAATATTTGCTTGTCCCGTTTGTGATGTCAAAGCAGCTCTCGATGCTTCCGGCAGTGACGTTACTATCTCAAGTGGTCTTTGCCATCTTTTTCGGGTTCTTGGGCTTGTTTCTCGCCATTCCTTTAGTGATTGTGGGTCAGATCTGGGTGCAAGAAGTCTTGGTCAAAGATGTTCTTGATCCTTGGCAAGCCAGTGAAGAGTTTCAATCTGACGTGCCAATCCTCGAAGCATCGCCCATTGACAGGTCAGATGCAGAACCGTTTGAAAAGTCCTAATCAGTCTGATGTCTAGCTACGATCGTATCTATGCCATCGTTCGCCAAATCCCCTATGGACAGGTGGCAACTTATGGGCAGGTGGCAGACTTAGCAGACCTACCAGGGCGAGCGCGTCTCGTGGGCTATGCCTTGTTTCGAGTTAGCCCCCTTCAAGATGATGTGCCTTGGCATCGAGTCATTAATGCTAAGGGCGAGATTTCTGAGTCACCTTTTCGCAACGGTGGCGATTATTTACAGCGATCGCTCCTAGAATCTGAAGGCGTTCAGTTTAGCCCAACCGGAAAAATCAGTCTGGCTCACTATCGCTGGCAACCGGATTAGATCGATCAAACGGCTGTTAGTTAAACACGTCTAAAATTTTGCGACAAAATCCTTTCAAGCGATCGCAGATTTCTGAAGTCGGTCTACTCATGCCTTCAAACCCCCAGTCTTGTACGGTTGAAAATCGCCACTGGTTGCCCTCGTGATCAAAGCCTGCTGCTTCGACTCCGATCGCTCGTCGAGTCTGAGTGTCTAAATCTTGGTGAAATCGGATCTGCACCAAAATACTGCGGCTTTGAAACAGGCGACTGCGACCCGGAAAGTGAAAGCCAATGTCGATCGAATCGGGATCGACCAGATCTCTCGTATCTGCGTCGTTTGCCCACGGCTTTAAGTCTGCCCGCGCATCCGGAAACTCAGACTTAAAGAGATTGACCACCGTTGCGATTTTGCTCGTCGCCTCAAGGGTGGTTGCTTGGTCTGCTGCGTTCACTCGACGCTCTCCTTACCCTTGGTTTAGGTGCTCATAGCCTGAAATTTACGCTTTTTTACAATCATAATCAACCCTACGTCGAGAGGCAGTACTGCTTGATACAAGGTGGCTCTCTAGATTAAGTTGTCTGGTTAATCATTTCCTTGACAGATTTGGGCGATAAACTGCTAGAATACTATTCGATAACGCAATGGGGCGTCGCCAAGTGGTAAGGCACCGGGTTTTGGTCCCGGCATTCCTAGGTTCGAATCCTAGCGCCCCAGTTTTAGATAGATGACTTCAGTCTAGGCAGGTGCCAAAATGCTGCCAGAAATTCATCGTCAACGATATCAAGATTTTCAGCAGATTTTAGAGCGGCTGCACGGTCTGATTTCTCAACCGACCTGTGATAAAGCCTTGCTAAAAACGAATGTCGCTCAAGCACAGCAGTTTTTTCAAGACCAGGTGAGAAATCTGGATTTAGACGAACTGGACGCAACTGCCGAGCACCGATCTCGCTCTTTACACGTTGAAATCAATAAACAACTGCGGCTCTTAGCCACCGATGTCACGTTTTTGCAAGCGGCTAAACAGGCGGTGACTAGCCAGCAGAGACTAGAGCAGGTCAACGATCGGGTTAACACACTTATCCGCTATTGCGATGCACTCCTAAAATAATCAATTCTCGTGTCTATCTGCTAAATGCGACAAGAGCTTGATTAAATGGAGATCGTCGCGTTGAGAGCATCGCTGTGCAGTGTCCCAAAGATCGCAAGATTGCGCTAGTAGACGGCACTTTAGCCGACCAGTTAACGGTAAAAGAGTGTCCTGACTGTAAAGGAACGTGGATTCCGTCAGAGGACTATCAGACTTGGCAACGGCAGAGAACCCACCCCACCACTGCATCAGAGCTAGTGCCAGACATTTTAGATGTAGAGTTTGTGCAGTCGCCGTTTGATGCAAAAGCGTCTCTTTGCCCAGAGTGCCGTAGTTATCTGGCAAGAACCAAAATCGGTATGAAAAACCCGTTTTATGTAGAGCGGTGCCCAAGCTGCGGGGGCATCTGGTGCGATCGAGGTGAGTGGGATGCCTTAGAAAAAATGGGTTTGCATACCGCGATCGAGCAACTATTCACGAGCGAATGGCAGGCGCTATCTCGTGAACGAGAGCACTTTGCACAAGAGAAACAGGCGACGGTGGATAAATTAGGTGAAGACCTCGCCCAACAAGTCTTTGCCCTGGCTGAAGCGTTAGAGAAACACCCGAATGGCGATTTTGGAGTTGCTTATTTGATGCGACGATTTGAGGCGATCGTGCAAATGCAGAAATCAAAGGCGATCGAGGAGCCGTGATCGAGTCTGTTAAAGTATCTGAAAGCCGAATCGCAATTATGAACGAACCTCTGTTTTGCGTTAAAAATCTCCGCGTCGCCTATTCAAAAATCTATGCCGACTGGGTGGTGGATGATGTGTCATTCACGCTGCAACCCGGTGAGCGATTGGGATTGGTGGGCGAGTCTGGCTGTGGCAAATCAACCCTGGGGCGGGCAGCGATGCGGCTTCTGTCTAACTCTGCCAGAGTTGAAGGAGAGGTGACGTTTGAAGGGCGATCGGTGTTTAGATTATCGCCTTCGCAATTGCGGAGGTTTCGAGGTGAGGCGGTGGCGTTGATTTTTCAAGATCCGATGACGCGGCTTGATCCGTTGATGACGATCGGAGATCACTGTTTAGAAACCCTCAAATCTCATGAGCCAGCCCTTTCGACCAAACAGGCAAAAGAAAGCGCGATCGCAACGCTAGAAGCGGTTAAAATCCCGGCGAGTCGCTGGGCACAATATCCCCATGAGTTTAGCGGCGGGATGCGGCAACGGGTGGCGATCGCCCTAGCGCTTTTGCTGAATCCTAAACTGATCGTGGCAGATGAGCCGACGACGAGTTTAGATGTCACGGTGTCGGCTCAGATTTTGCAAGAGTTGACGCGTCTTTGCAGTGAGCGGCAGATGGCGTTAATTCTGATTTCTCACGATTTAGCGATGGTGTCAGAATATTGCGATCGCATCGCGGTGATGTATGCCGGAAAGATCGTCGAAGCAGGAACCACGCAATCAGTATTTCAAAATCCGCAGCATGACTATACAAAATCCTTGTTGAATGCAGCCCTAAAAATTCAGAAAGACGACACGAACGAGCGAGCAATCCTCAAGCAAAATGCGCCGATTTTGCAATTACAAGGCTTAAAGCAACACTACACGTTGGAGCAAAACTTTATTTCGCGACTGTTTGATAAAACCGATCACACGATTCGCGCGGTTGATGGCATTGACTTAAATCTCTATCCTGGTGAGACGCTGGGATTAGTCGGTGAGTCGGGCTGCGGCAAAAGCACGCTTTCTCGGACGATTTTGCAATTGCTGCGCCCCACGGCTGGCAGCGTCAAGTTTTTAGACCGCGAATTGACAGACCTCGATCGCCAACAGCTTCGCCAACAGCGTCGTCAGATTCAAATGGTGTTTCAAGACCCGTTGGCGTGTCTGAATCCTAGAATGACGATCGGGCAAAGCGTTGCCGATCCGTTATTAATCCATCAGTTAGCCACGGCTGATAAAGCCAAGCTAGAGGTCGAAGCGATGCTAGAGCGCGTTGGCTTAACGCCCGTTGAGGATTTTTATCATCGCTATCCTGCTGAGCTGTCTGGCGGACAACAGCAACGAGTCGCGATCGCTCGTGCGTTAATCACGCGTCCCAATCTAGTCATTTGCGATGAGCCTGTGAGTATGTTAGATGCAACGGTGCAAACTCAAGTGCTGCAACTAATGCGAGATCTGAAACGAGAATTCGACCTGACCTATTTATTTATCACTCATGATCTCTGGGTAGCGCGGTTTTTCTGCGATCGTATTGCCGTGATGAACGCCGGAAAAATTGTCGAGTTGGGGCTAACCCAAGAGATTTTTAGCCATCCTCAGCATCCTTATACCAAGACTCTTTTGGCTGCCGCGCCGCTGCTCAGTCGCATGACCGGATAGGATTGGATGTCGAATGGTCTAACTCCTAAGCGTTTCTCAATTTCTACGGTTAGAATGCTTTCTGGTGCCTCATATTAGAGTGGCAACTTATGGCAAACACTGAGACAAAACCCGATTTTTTAGAACAGTTTGTTGAAAAACTGCTTGTTCGCAGTGTGATTCTATTCGGAATCGTCTTTCTGATGATGTACCTGCTCGATAAACGTCCCTCGTTTTGGGTGCCTGACTCGGCGATCGGTGCCAATACGCCCTTAGTGATGCGAGGCGGTGATCCCTACATTCGGGCACTGATGCGAACGATTTCTGCAAGTGAGTCGAATGTTCGCAATCCCTATGCGGTTCTCTATGGGGGAGAATATGCCGCCGATTTGAGCAAACACCCCGATCGCTGTGTGACGATCGTCGCCGGACCCAACACAGGCAACTGCACCACCGCTGCTGGACGCTATCAGTTCATCACGTCTACCTGGTTAGAGGAGGCGCGACGTTACCATCCTGACCCGCCGACGCTGTTGTTTTGGCAAGGCTACAGTTTCTCACCCGAATATCAAGATCAAGTGGTCTATCGTTGGCTCAACGATTCTCAAGCCTGGGGCGTTGACTTACGGCAGTTGTTAAAGAAAGGACAAATCAATACGGTTTTAGAACGGCTATCTGGCACCTGGACAAGCTTAGGCTATGGCATCGAAGATAACGCGAACAGCAGTGAGTTACCGACTGTCTACCGCCAAATGTTGAAAGAAGAACTGGGAGAATCGGCAAAGCTTTGACAAACTTACTAACGATGAGCGTGAGATAGTTTCTTACATTAGAAGAATGCTGCACTGAAATTCGCGCTGTTTAGTCAAAGGCACAGTGGCAACTCGAGGAGGCGAACCAGTCTAGCTAAAATTCGCCTCGCCATGCTCTCCTTAGTCGTTCAACTCTAGTTCGGGTAACACATGCGTTTTTTCTAATCGCACTGCTTTAAGCGCTCTTGGTTTGAGTCCGAGGGCTTTCAAAATCGTCGG
>JBBRMC010000067.1:0-10842 GCA_038231055.1 Leptolyngbyales cyanobacterium | reverse complement strand
TTGAAACCGTCGGCTTGTTTGGAAAATTTTATATATACGAAGCAAAGCAGAAATAACTGAGATTTTATTTTCCCATTCTCGCTAGCATTGCGCCTAATTGAACACAGACGACTCCCAAAGCGGCACTACCCAGCCAATAAAGACTTGCGGCTGAGAGGTTCTGAAGTCTTAGCAAATTGAGGGTGTCTAATCCATACGTTGAAAATGTGGTGTACGCCCCTAAAAAACCAGTTGTCAACATCAATCGAACTTCGGGAGACGTGGGCTGAGCGACAAACAACGTTGCCAAAAATCCCATCAAAAAGCAGCCACTTAAGTTAACGAAGAAAACCCCGTAGGGAAATGCGATTCCGAAACGCTGAACTGACCAAATTGTGAGGTAATAGCGGCACAAAGCTCCTGCGATCGCGCCGAGACTAATGGCGATCGGCACTCGAATTGTATGATCTTGCAGCATTGACTATCGTCCTTTTGCCAAGAGAGTTCGACCTCTACAATAAAGGGTAGTTTGTTGTAGAGGGCTGTCATGTTTCAAACCGATCCGCCACGATCGCCCAAAGACTATCTGCCGACGATGTATGATCTGCCCAGCGAGAACCCGGAGGAACCTGGCTTGCTCGACGAGTTTCACCTGCTTCAGCCTCGCTTGCTTGAAGAAACGTTCCTTCCGCCTGACTATCCCAGCGAAGATGTGTTTACGGGCAGTGATCTCAATCTTTACTACGATGTGCGCCACACCAGTTGGTCTAAGCGACCAGATTGGTTTGGGGTTGTCGGCATTTCTCGACTGTATGAACAGCGTGATTTGCGTCTGAGCTATGTCACTTGGCAAGAAGGGGTGAATCCGATCGTGGTGGTCGAGTTGCTCTCACCGGGCACCGAACGAGAAGATTTGGGGCAGACCTTACGAGACGCTGACCAGCCGCCGACAAAATGGGAAGTGTATGAACGAGTGCTCCGCATTCCCTACTACATTGTGTTTAATCGTTATATAGACGAGCTACAGGTGTTTCGTCTCGAAGGGGGAAGCTATCGCGTTTTTGAAGCAACGCCGCCCCGATTTTGGTTTGAAGAACTGCGGCTAGGGCTGGGCTTGTGGGAAGGCACCTATCAAGGGATTGAGCGCCAGTGGTTGCGCTGGTTTGATGCTTTGGGCAACTGGATTCCGACTCCTTTAGAGCGGCAAGCTGATCTCGTCGCGCAAGAACGACAACGGACAGAGCGATTGATTGCTCAGTTGCGATCGCTCGGCATCGAACCTGATCTTTAATCCAAAGAAAACTCGTTGAGAGTCGGCACTCCCTTCAAAAAAGATCCCATTAGTAACAAGCTGGTTTGTGTGTCTAAGCTTCCGGTGACTTTGACCCCAGACGATCGCTGAAACTCCTGCAAGGCTGATTTGAAGTCTTGAGAACTCTGCTGGTAATAGCCTAAGCGTTTGAGATAATCAACGGCTTGAGTATTAGTCAACAACAGAACTTCCCCAGGTCGGAAAATCGGGACGTATTGCTCTCGCCAAATTTGGGCAAATTCAGCCCGATCGATTAAGTAAATTTTGCCACTTGACGGATCTCCGATCGCTGCTTTGTCTGCATTCATCGCCAGCAACGCCACCGCATGAGAGAGCTTACGGTTGCCATCAATCAGCCAAACGCCCAGCACCCCCGGACGGTTAATTTGACGCATCTGCTCCCAGGTTGGGGAGAGTTCTATGCCGTTGAGATCAAATCCACGGGCTGCGACAATCAGTTGCGGCATACTCGTGCCCATACGACTTGTGCCTGCTAGTTTGGCGACACTGGTTTCGGTGGCTTCTTTGATGCCCCAGCGCTGCAAAACGGTTGCTAAGGCAGACGGGGCACAGCTACTCATTGAGGTTTGTTTAAAGACTCCGTTGGGCTGCAAGTTGTTGAAGAGATCGCCGTGAATCGGAGCCAAAAAATAGGCTTCGGTGGTGGTAAATCCGCCGACTCCGATCGCCCCAAGCAACAGCACTATTAGAACTTGCTTACGCGCGGTTTGCGCCACGATCGTCACGGCGACTCCACAAAACCCGATCAGCATCACGCGCATAATCGTCCAAGTGGTCTGCATTCCATAGACGCGCCAGGTCAGAGGAAAGATTTGCATTTGGGGAATGTTGAGTGCCAAAACGAGAAAGCCGACATAGATGCCGATAAACAGCAGCGCGGCTGCATTATTTTTCCCTTTAAACAAGTCGTTTGCCGTTGCCCCTTGTCGCAAAAGCAGTCGCCCGATCGTCGTACCTCCCCGAAAGCAGAAGATGCCTAACCCCAGAGTAACGATCGCTTCTAGTAGCATTCAACCTTTCCCAACGTGCTTCTGTCGCTAGTCTACCCATTGCAGCAGGAGAGAGAGAGGGGAGAAGTTGCTCTAGTGTGTGTCAAACTCCTATATAGGTCACAATCGCTCGTAGTTCAGACAGCTATTGGAGTGAAAAGCCTAATTTGAGAACGATCGTGCTTTGAACTCGAAACTTTGACCTCTGAACTCGAACGATCGACCTTTGAACTCAAATTTTCCAGTTCTGGACTCGGACGATCGTCCTCTGAACCCGAAGTTTTCAGCTTTGAACTCGGATGCTCGTGCTTTGAACTCGAAACTTTGACCTCTGAACTTGGACGATCGACCTTTGAACTCAAATTTTCCAGTTCTGAACTCGGACGAACACGCAGTGAAGCGAAGCTATCGTGCTTTGAACTCGAAACTTTGACTTCTGAACTTGAACGATCGTGCTTTGAACAAGAATTTTGTTGCTTTTTGCTCAAAACTCTATGCTTTGGACTCGAAACTCCAACCTTTGAGTTGCAGGGCGACCAATGCAAAGACGATTGCCACAGAAGCTTAGCGATCGCTCAAAAACAACTCCTCCTATGTCTCAATGTGCGTAAGAGGAGTTGTCTACTCGACGGCGCTGACTCGAAACTGCGTCGCCTTAGGGAGCTGGAACCGCTACGCGGTTGCCGGGAACAATCTGTGTTTGATACGAAAACACCTCGCGGCTAAGGGGATTGACCGTCACCTTGACCCACTGCACGTCGTTGAGTCCGTTCGCTGCATTATTGCCAAAGGTTTCAACACGAGTGAAGTTCTCGAGCCGTCTGCCTTGAGCGTCCAGCAATGGCTTGTCAATGCGGTGGTAGTGCGAATCGCCGTGCACGTAGGCAACCGGTCTACGGAACGCGATCACTTCATTACGCACTGCGACTAAAAAGTCCTTGAAGCCATCAGGAAGCGGTACGCCGTTAGCGTCCTTATCATTTTCCACAAGCGTCTTCGGATCACGCGTAGGTGCTCTGGTTGGGTCGCTATTATCCCACCCCGGGCTGGCTTGAGAGATCAACATGACCGCCGCCGAATTGCGTTTCTTTGCCACTGCAAAGGTCTCTTTCACCCATGCAATATTAGCTGCGTTCCGCGCTGCATACTCCTCTGGGTCGGGCGCAGTGTCGCACAGGTTGTTACATGAACCCTGGACGTTGAGTGTCGCATAGGTCACATTGCCGACTGTCCAGCGGCGGTTCTCGACGCAGGGCACTAGATTATTGCCAAAACTAAGGCACAGCGGTTCCTTCTGCACAACCTGGACTAGCTTGCGCTGCCCGAGAGAATACTTCGTGCTAAAGAATATTTGCCGCTGAGAATCAAGGCGCTCACGCGAGTTGAATCCACCGTTTGAGGGGCGATCGCAGTCAACCCAATCGTTGTCGCCCGGTGTGAAGATTGCGGGTGCCTCAAGCGCGTTAAAGTAGTCGAGCGACTGGGTATAGAGGGCATCGCTACAAGTGGTTGGCGTAACCGAGCCATTGACTGAGTTGCCCGCCTTCAGGTCGCCATCATGAACCGTAAAAGCCAGGTTTTGCGAGTTCATGTCAGCAATAAGGTTCGGCACTCCCGTCTGCGCTTGCACGTCGTTGTAGGGCAGATCGCCCCAAAGTCCGATCGCGTATGGCTCGTTCCCGCCCTTATTCTTTTTTTCACTAGCAGTCGCCAAACTGATTGCGGAACTTGTTAAGAACGGCACAGTCAGCGCCAGTAAAATCATTTTACGTAATAAATGCGCAGTGGTGCTGCGTTGAAACCCTGAGAAGCCAAGCTTTGTCATCGTTGTATATCCTCGATTATTCTTTGAGTCTGTCAGCGCGTCTTGGGCAAGTAGCCCTTGCCCACGCCATCCCAGTAGGGATTAGATTACTGGATTATTAATGACAAATGGGTTACGGATAGGTTATGGATCGGTTACGAGTTCTCTTGAGGGATCTGGGGGGCTTCCCGGATTCAGGCAGGCGGTCTATTGTCGGATTAATCGGGAATGAAAGAACGAGATGAAATCGACTTCTAATACCCTCACGATCGTTCCCCCAACTACGGCATAATGGGAAGGTTTTTGCGCGTTGTCAGCAATGCTTGTCAATTGAAAGCGTTGATTTGCCCACGATCGTTAGACTAAACTCATAGTTTCCGATTCATCTCTCACCCCTCATCCTTTGCCATGCGTAGCTACTATTGCGGTCAACTCCGAGCCAGCCACATTGGAGAGACAGTTACCCTTTATGGATGGGTCGATCGTCGTCGGGATCATGGATATGTGATTTTCGTCGATTTGCGCGATCGCAGTGGCACCGTTCAGATCGTCAGCGATCCCGAACGGACTCCGGGTTCTTATCAGCAAGCGGGTGATCTGCGAAACGAATATGTGATCAAGATTGTGGGACGGGTCACGAAGCGTCCTGATGAGTCTTTAAACCCCAAAATTGCGACTGGCGAGATCGAGATCTATGCCGACGAAATTGAAATTCTTAACGCGGTGCGGAAGCAGTTGCCGTTTCAAGTGTCAATGTCAGACAGCGAAACGGTGCGAGAAGATTTACGCCTGAAATATCGCTATTTGGATCTGCGCCGAGAGCGGATGAGCCGCAACTTACAACTGCGCCATCAAGTGATCAAATCGATTCGTCGCTATCTCGAAGATGCCGAAGGGTTTATGGAAGTTGAGACCCCAATTTTGACCCGATCGACTCCTGAAGGGGCTAGAGATTATCTCGTTCCATCGCGGGTGAATCCGGGTGAATGGTTTGCGCTGCCGCAGTCGCCGCAGTTGTTTAAGCAGATTCTCATGGTGTCGGGCTTCGATCGTTATTATCAAATCGCTCGCTGTTTTCGGGATGAAGATTTGAGAGCCGATCGTCAACCCGAATTTACTCAATTGGACATGGAAATGAGTTTCATGTCACAAGAAGAAATCATTCACCTGAATGAGGGTTTGGTCAGTCACATTTTCAAAACCATCAAAAGCGTTGAGATTCCGACTCCGTTTCCTCAGTTAACCTATGCAGACGCGATGGATCGCTACGGCTCTGACAAACCCGATACACGCTACGGATTGGAACTCGTGGACGTGTCGGATATTCTCAAAAATTCTGGCTTTAAGGTCTTTGCTGATTCCGTCTCTAAGGGCGGCATTGTCAAAATCCTACCGATTCCGGGCGGGAATGATACCGTTTCTAACGTGCGAATTAAGCCAGGTGGAGACTTATTTAAAGAAGCGACAGAAGCCGGAGCGCGAGGATTGGCGTATATTCGAGTTCGTGAAGATGGTGAGATTGACACGATCGGAGCCATTAAAGACAACCTGACTGACGAGCAAAAGCAAGAGCTTCTCACCCGCACTGGAGCCAAACCCGGACATCTCCTCTTATTTGGGGCAGGAGACACGAGCACGGTGAATAAAACGCTCGATCGCCTTCGTCAAGTCTTGGCACGCGAACTGAATTTGATTGACCCCGACAAAATCAATCTGCTCTGGGTGACCGACTTCCCGATGTTTGAGTGGAACGCTGACGAGAAGCGACTGGAGGCGTTACACCATACCTTTACCGCACCCAAACCTGAAGAGGCACACGATCTCAAAACGGCTCATGCTAAGGCATACGACTTAGTGTTTAACGGGTTTGAAGTCGGCGGCGGCAGTGTACGAATTTATCAGTCCGATCTGCAAGCAAAAGTGTTTGAAACGATCGGGCTATCGGTCGAAGAAGCTCACAACAAGTTTGGCTTTTTGTTAGAAGCGTTTGAGTATGGCACACCTCCCCACGGGGGCATTGCCTATGGACTCGATCGCTGGGTGATGCTGTTGGCGGGTGAAGAATCGATTCGGGATGCGATCGCGTTTCCTAAAACTCAGCAGGCTCGATGTTTGCTCACCAGTGCGCCTTCTAGCGTTGATGATAAGCAGCTTAAAGAGCTACACGTTGCGTCAACTCATAAGCCCAAACTGGGAGCCTCTTAGCTAATTTTTCTAGATTTCACCCTGACATCTCCAGCCAGATTTAGCACAATAGTCTTATGCTGGAGATTCTCTTGATTTGTGCGATCGGGCTGATTCCGCCACTTCTGTCTTTCGTGTTTTTGAGAAAGATGCAGATGAGGGCACAGGCTCGATTACGCAATGCTGTCCAAGCGGCAGAACGCAGACACGTTCAACGTCTTTTGTCATTGCCTGCTGACTATCACTATATCGAAGGAGTCGGTGCCCTGATTGGGGATTGGACCTGTCGCTATAACGCCCGTTCTGCTCAGATTCGCTGTGCAGTTAACCCGTCTGGTCCGTGTAAGGAGTGCCCCTATTATGAGTCGATCTCATCCCCTACAAACCCCTCATAGCGGCTACCACTGGGATGGGAGCAGTCGCCTATTTTTTGAGGGTTGGTATTATCGCGTCACACTGCCTGATCAGGGACAGACGTTTGCGTTTATGTACTCGATCGAAGACCCCACAGGCAATCAGCCCTATAGTGGCGGTGCCGCTCAAATTCTCGGTGCCAATGATGAATATCTCTGTCGCACCTTCCCCAATGTGCAGCAATTTTGGGCATGGGACGATGCGCTAGGTTTGGGGCATTGGGGAAAGTCTGAACGGTCACAAGCTGAATATTTGGAGGCGGGGGAGTTCGATCGTCAAGTTCAAGAAGGCTATCAGGCAACGGCGACTTGGCATCAGGGCAAACTCTATGAGCCAAACGGCAACTTGGCAGAGTGGCAGTATGAGATCACTCCTGTGTATGGCTGGGCGAGTTCTGGGCAATCACAGCAGTCAACGGCAGGATGGATGTCGTCGCTAGAGATCTTTGAACCGGGCTGGCAAGCTTTGATGGCACACGGGCTAGCAACGGGTTGGATCGATTGGAACGGGACGCGGTATGAGTTTACTAATGCTCCTGCCTATGGTGAAAAGAATTGGGGAGGAGCCTTTCCGCAAAAGTGGTTTTGGCTAAACTGCAATAGTTTTGACAACGAACCGGATCTGGCACTGACTGCCGGGGGCGGCAAACGTGGAGTCTTGTGGTGGATGGAATCGGTTGCAATGATTGGCATTCATCATCGCGGCAAATTCTATGAGTTTGTGCCCTGGAATTCTGAAGTCACTTGGTGCATCAAACCGTGGGGCTATTGGCAAATGGATGCCAGGAATGCCGATTACACAATTACGCTCACAGGCACCACTGATCTACCCGGAACGCCCCTACGAGCACCGACCGCCAACGGATTGATGTTTGTCTGCCGCGATACCATGCTGGGACAGGTAACCTTAGAGTTGAGAAAGCGCCACAGCAACGAGTTAATCCTGCAGGCGACGAGTTCTCTCTGCGGGTTAGAAACGGGCGGTGAACCCTGGGATGACGTTTGGCAGGCAACTTGTGGATGGAGCCGTTGATAAGAGAGAAACTCAATGAATAGTCTGTTGTTTGGTGCGATCGCGCTTCTCGTCATCTGGGGATTAATACACGTCTATTTAGATGTCAAGAAAGTACGCGACTGGCGGATTAATCCTCAGAATCCTGCGAATTTGGCGATCGACAGTCAATCAACTAACTATGACGGCTTAATCAGCGCGGTTAGCGAAGGTGCGACCGGAATTGGCGAAAAAACGGCGAGTCACAGCGGCGAGTTAGTCGGTGAAGCCAGTAGCAGTGATGCCGCCGCGAGTGGAATCGGGCATCTCCTTCACAGCCTTGAACACTTTATTCATCACTAAAAATCTCACGAGCCAACACATCGGACAACGTTCATTTGTACCGCATCTGAGACAAAGCACACGCCTCCAAACTTACCTAAGATTGGGTTGATATTCTCAGCTACCGCATCGATCTGCTCAGTTGAGCAAAAGGCAATCACGTAGACATTATCCAAGCTCGAAAAATCATCAGATACAGTGCCTCGCAAACTTCTTCCAGCCACATTCCGAATCACGGTGTATCCCGGAACGCCTGATTTTTCTAGTCCTTTCAGAATTTTCTTGAGTTCGACCGAACTCGCCATAATCTCAATGCGTTTGACGATTTCCATAATTAGCTCCAGAACAAGTTGATTCCATACAAATAGAGCGGAATTCCCACCAAAATATTGAATGGGAACGTGACCGCGAGAGCCGTCGAAATATATAAACTAGGGTTGGCTTCAGGCACGGTGAGCCGCAGCGCAGCCGGAACGGCAATATAAGACGCACTCGCACAGAGAACGGCAAACAGCAGCGCATCTCCTTGAGACATTTGGATGAGTTTAGCGATCGCGATGCCAATCCCAGCGTTAAAAAGGGGAGTCAAAATTGCAAACGAAATTAAAAACACGCCCGCCTTCTGCAAATCTTGAATTCGCTTTGCGGCAACCAATCCCATATCTAATAAGAAAAAGGTCAGTGCCCCATAAAACAAATCTTGGGTAAAGGGTTTTAAGACTTCTTCGCCATGCTCTCCGGTTAACACACCGATGATGATGCTGCCAAACAGCAAAAATACAGAACCGTTAAAAAACGACTCTCGCAAAATTTCTCCCCAATCGAACTCTTGCCCTTCTTGGTTGGATGCAAACACTTTTACCAAGATCAAACCGACTACGATCGCGGGTGACTCCATTAATGCTAACGCTGCCACCATGTATCCGTCAGAGGCAATGCTGAGTTGATCCAGAAACGATCCAGCCGTGATAAACGTGACGGCACTGATGGAGCCATAAGTTGCGGCGATCGCGGCTGCATTGTAGGGATCTAATTTAATTCTCAAAATAAAAAATGTGTAGATTGGCACGACACACGCCATGAGAACCGCAGCTCCGATCATTAAAAAGACATCTTGAGTAATGCCACTTTTAACTAATTCTGAGCCGCCTCTAAACCCGATCGAGATCAGCAAATACAACGAAAATAGTTTCGGAATGGGAGCGGGAATTTCGAGATCAGATTTGACTAAAACAGCCAACATCCCCAAAAAGAAAAACAAAATAGGGGGATTTAAGAGGTTTGAAACAATTAGGCTGACATCCATTCAAGGCTCCCGATTGGTTACTCACGTCATAAGTCACGCGATGTGCAACTTTTTCTTAGCTCTCTTTTTAAGGGAGTTTGGGGATCACACCGTCGGAGGCACAGTCCAGAGATCCCCCTCAATCCCTCATAAAAAGGGGGACGTTGATCAGAAAGTTGCACATCGCGTTAAGTCTGTAGATTACAGCACTGGACTACTCTATCGAGATTTGGGTCGGCGATCGCTCCTCATCTCTCGGCTTGGCTGTTATAATTCGCTTAACTTTGGGGCTGTAGCTCAGATGGATAGAGCGACCGCCTCCTGAAATGACCGGGCACTGTAGAGGAAACTCTGCACGTGAATGTGATCAAAGTCGGTGAACCCTAAAGAGTTAGCAAATCGGAGTTAACAGTCCAGTTTGCCCTTCATGGAAATACCGAGCCAAGCCTATTTTCTGTCGCAGGATTTAGGAAGGTGTAGAGACTAGACGGTCACCACCTACAGGCAATTGCCCAAGGTGAAGGGATAGTCCAGAGAGTGGGGAAACTCACACAAATCTGAAGCGGTAGGTCGAGGGTTCGAGTCCCGCCAGTCCCGTTTGTTTTGAGAACTCCTGAAAGCCAATAGGTCTTCAGGAGTTTTTTTAGCCATTAGGATCGTGGATTAAATAACCTGTAAAACTTGTGAGCGTCTTCTGCCCTCATCCCCAACCCTTCTCCCCAGGGAGAAGGGAGTTAGAGTCCTGTTCCCTCTCCTTGGGGAGAGGGCTAGGGTGAGGGCAAGACGTTGCACTTTATTAAATCCACGTTCCTTAGGACTTTTTGGCGCGGTAGAAAGGACGTTTCACCACGATCGCTTCATAGCGTTTTCCCCGAATTTCGACTTCAAGGGATTGACCTACTTGAGAGCGCGCGATCGGAACATAGGCAAGAGCGATCGGGCAACCCACCGTCGGAGCGAGAGTGCCACTGGTGACAATGCCGACTTCCTGACCCTCATGCAGCACCGGGTAGCCATGACGAGCAATGTTGCGTCCCTGCATTTGCAGCCCAACTAATTTTTTAGTGATCCCAGATTTTTTTTGCTGTTCTAGCACCGATCTCCCAATAAAATCACCTTTGGTATCCCAATGAACGAGCCAGCCTAAGCCTGCTTCGAGAGGTGTGGTGGTGTCGTCGATGTCTTGCCCATAGAGCGCCATTGCCGCCTCTAATCGCAGAGTGTCGCGAGCACCCAACCCACAAGGAGTCACACCGGAGGCGAGGAGCGATCGCCAAAGCTCGATCGCCACGTCTGGATCGACCATCACCTCAAATCCATCTTCTCCGGTGTAGCCTGTGCGGGCAAGAAAGCTGGGCTGTCCCAAAACATTCGCCTCCAGATGTCCAAAGGCTTTAATCAGAGCAAGGTCAGCATCGACAAACGCTTGAAGATGCCGAACTGCATCAGGTCCTTGCACCGCTATTAGTGCTTTAGACAGAGAGTTATCTTCAAAGCTGATTTGAGTGCGATCGAGATGGTC
>JBBRMC010000066.1:0-10938 GCA_038231055.1 Leptolyngbyales cyanobacterium | reverse complement strand
ATCGTTAAATAAAAGATTAGAGACGCGATGTGCAACTAATTTGCCCTCCCTCACGCAGTCTACCGTGTACACACAAGTTGATCCGATCCGTCATTGACAAAACCTTTCGCCCCCTAAATCCCCCATTCTGGTGGACTTTGAGATGAAGCGAGGTTTTAGAGGTCAAGCTAGTTATCTTGTTCAAAGTCCCCCAATTTTGGGGGATTTAGGGGGCATAAGCCGACTCAAACGAAGCGACGAGGACTTGTGTGTACACGGTAGCCTCACGCAGTGGGGCGAAGCCCTCCCAACCTTTCTCCTCAAGGAGAAGGACTTTCGGACATTTCTATTCCCTTCCCTGCTAGGAGAGGGCTAGGGTGAGGGCAGTTTTTGCGGGTGCTTCAAGAAAGCCGCACATCACGTTTAGAGCTAAAAAGTTAGAGGAACAAACCCCTTAGAATTGCCGATCATCTGAAGATGGGAAGATCGCCCACGATCGGGGAAACCTGTGAAAAGAGTTTCCGATTCCCGAAAGCAATGCCCTTTCCCAGACGTTTTTTTCTCCAAGCCGGAGCCAGTGCGCTCCTAGCTTCACTCGTTCATGGTTGCGTGCAATCCTCTCAGAGCAAATCGTCTCTGAGCATCAGCGATGACCTATTGAGTCAAATTAAAAAGCGAGGCTACCTGCTCGTCGCCACCGAAGATGATTATCCACCCTTCGAGTTTTTGGTGAATGGCAAGCCTATGGGATTTGATCACGAACTGTTAGAACGTCTCAGAAAGGTCGTTCCCTTCGAGATTCGACAAGAGATTACGCCCTGGCAGGGAATTCTTCCAGGAGTCGCAGACGGAAAATATGATTTGGCACTGACGGCAGTCGGGATCACCGATGAGCGGTCTAAGCTGCTCGACTTTACAATGCCGATCGCTGAATCGACGATCGCCTACATCAAACGCAAAGATGATACCTCGATCAAAACACTGCGCGACCTGTCAGGCAAAGTTTTGGGTGCCCAACAAGGCGGCGTTTCGTTAGCTGCCGTGCCCGATCTCACAGCCCAACTCAAGCAGCAAGGCGGCACGATCGGGCAAGTCAAACAATATCGAGGGTTTGCAGAAGCGTATCAAGACTTACTCAATAAACGGCTAGATGCTGTGCTACACAACATTGTCTCGCTGTCGGTGTTAGTGAATGAAAAGCCTGCAATTTTTGAGCTAGGTGAGCGTGTGAGTCGCAAATCCTACGCTGGGTGGGCAGTTAAAAAAGGGAACCAACCCCTACTCGATCTGCTAAACCGCTTTCTGGGCAGCCTGCATAGCCAGGGTGAGTTGAAACCTATTCAAGAAAAATGGCTAAAAATTAGCTTTGAAAACTTACCCACTCAACCGCTCCTGCCAGGAGATCGTCCCATTCAGTAGCCGTTCATCTCTCAGTGGAATTCTTTATGCAGTGGTTCAAGAAATTTTCTCAATCACAGCGCAACCTTTTGATGCGGCTTCTGATCGGCAGCACGACGCTGATGGTAAGTTTGGGCGCTTATTCTAGCTACCAGGCTGTTCGCAACGTGATGTTAGAGAGCTTAAAGAAAAATGCCTTCTTAGAAGTACAACAAGGTGGCGATAACATCGATCGTTGGCTTGAAAATCTCAAAGTGCACATCCAAACACTGGCTAACACTGCCACCGTGAGATCAATGGACTGGGCAAGTGCTGAACCTTATTTAAAGGCAGAGATTGTGCGGTTTAGTGATGTGTATGCCTTGGCGATCGGCAAGCCTGATGGGTGGCGCAATGTTATAGGAGGCAAGCCTGCCAATATCAAAGATCGGAAGTACTTTCAGAAAGCAATGGCAGGACAAACGAATGTGAGCGATCCCCTGATCAGTCGGGCTGCCCAAATTCCGACCATCGCCGTTGCTGCTCCGATTCGGCAGACCTTTGATACAACTACTCCTCCGAGTGGAGAAATTCATAGTTTGGTTCGGGTCGATCGCATCTCGCAAGTAGTGAGTAGCGTCAAGTATGGTGATAACAGCTATGCCTTTGCCATTAATTCAACGGGTGCAATCATCTCACACCCTAATTTACGGGTTGCCACTCCAAAACAGCCTGCTCTCAGCTTGATGCAGGCAAGTGATCTCAACCTGACCGCAATTACTCAACGCATGATGGAGCAGCAGCAGGGAATTGAATTGTTGCCCCTAGATGGAACCTGGAAGTATGTAGCTTACCTTCCGCTTAAAGAAGCAAACTGGTCTGTTGCACTGGTCATTCCTCGCGAAAACCTTGAGTCACAACTACACGCTCTGGATGTTATTGCTGCCGCGATCGCCGGACTTGCAGTCACGATGATTGGTGTGCTCTGGCAAGTGCAAGCGATCGAACAAGGACAGCTTAAAAAGTCGAATGAGCTTCTTGAACAGCACGTCTTAGAGCGCACGGGCAAGCTATCTGCCACTCTAGAACAACTTCAACAATCACAGCTTCGACTCATTCAAAGTGAAAAGATGTCTGCACTAGGCAGCTTAGTGGCTGGGGTCGCCCATGAAATCAATAATCCGGTGAATTTCATCTTTGGAAACATTACCCACGTCAAGGAATATACCCAAGATCTGCTCAAGCTCCTTCAGCTTTACCAGAGACATTCTCCCAGCTCACACCCTGAGATCAAGGAACAATCAGACGCGATCGACCTCGAATTTATCGCAGAGGATTTGCCCAAGGTGATTGCTTCAATGGCGATGGGTGCCGATCGCATTCGTGAAATTGTCTTGTCACTCCGAAATTTTTCGCGCCTTGATCAAGCGGACAGTAAGCCTGTGAATATTCACGAAGGCATTGACAGCACCTTGTTGATTTTGCAGCATCGCTTCAAAGCGAAGACTCTCACAGAGGTAGAAATTATTAAACACTATGGCGATCTGCCTTTAGTAGAGTGCTATCCAGGACAACTCAATCAAGTATTTATGAATATTTTGAGCAATGCGATCGATGCGTTAGAAGAACAAGAACCCCAAAGCACTCCGACCATTCAAATCACGACTCAGCAATTGAGCGCTAATCGCGTCAATATCTGTATTACCGACAATGGAGCGGGTATGTCACCAGAAGTGCAGCAGCGAATCTTTGACCCATTTTTTACCACTAAATCTGTGGGTAAAGGCACAGGGATGGGAATGTCGATTAGTTACCAAATTATTGTTGAGAAGCATCAAGGGCAAATCTGGTGCAAATCGACGATCGGACAAGGCACCACCTTTGAGATTGAAATTCCAGTTGAGCGCGAGGATGAAAGGCTAAAAGGCTGAAGACTATTGGCTCTCTCTAGTGGCATAGCTGCGGCGCATCAGTCGCGCGATTCCAATAAAGAGCAGCCCGACCACACAAAACCCGACAAAGAGCATTGCTATATTAAACAATACCTGTGGGTAGCCGAGCTTGTTAGCTTCCAAGAATGGGTAAGGATACCAGTTAAAGATTGCACCACGAATCAGGGCGACCATCAAATACACTAGGGGATAGATCAACCAAGCAAGCAGATCGCGCCATCGCAATGTTCCTTTAAAAACAAACGCAAACCAGAACACAATATAGATGATCGGGGTAAAGTCATGGAGCATTCTGTCAGCCAGAAGTTGCCAGCCTTGCGGATTCCAAATGTTTCTGAGGAGCAGTGAGTAGCCAATGCCCACGATCGCAATATAAACTGCTGTTGCCGTCCTGACACTGGGTTGAGAAAAGAATTGTCCCCAACGGCTTCTTGATCGGATCAACGGCACGGTTAAAACTAGTGCTACCAAAATGTTGGTCAAGATCGTAAAGTAGCCAAAATAGCGGGCAATGCCAACCCACAGACCGACACCATTAGAGATCGCCAGTGCCATCGTTAAATAAAGCTGTAACCCCAATGACAGCCAGACTAGAGTTCCGGCGATCGCTGCATAGCCGCGCATGGTTGAAGTAGACTTCGTTGTAATCCGGTTAGTTTCCGTTTTCATGGCTTATGTCATTTCTCCGGTGCCATTTCTCGCGTATCTAAGAAGGGATAATTTATCTGGGTAAATCAGGGCAAACAAATTCTTGTTGAACGGCTGTCAGTGTGATGGCTCGTTTTTCGTTACTGCGAACTAAGGTTTGCTGAAGTTGCAGAGTAGTGTCGGTTAGTTGAGCGATCGTAGCCGTGTAAGCCAGTTGTCTATCTTCAACGACGCGTAAGGTGCGGGGGGCAGTTTTGTCGATCGTCCAGCTTGCAATGCGGTAAGGTTCGGTACAAGACGTTTGAATCAGTGTCCCGTTGGGCAGAAAGGCATAAATGCTGCCAGATGCAGGCTGTGAAGGTGCCTTTGTCACTCGCCAAACTCGACTAAAAAGCTGGGTCAAATCGCCATTAGAACCCGTCTCTGCCGAGGCAACTTTGATGTAGGGTGCATAAACCCAACCCTCGACGCGCCCGGTGACAATGTAAGCCCAGTTGCCACTTTGCTTAATTCTGTTAGCACGGACACCTTTGTCAAACTGGGTCAACACAGGGTAGGTTATGCCGGGACCCTTTCTCACCTTCAGGTCATTCACAGTGACTTCTACCGTTTCTGCCAGCACTGAGGAGATAGACACCGCGATCGCCGCCATTGCCGAAAAGCCAGCGATCGCCCAATTTTTGAGTTTCATGATTCTTTCTAAAGGTCGGTGCAGTCTAATAGTGCCTTGTCTAGGTACATCAGGTCAAACAAGTTTGGCATTGCTGAATCTAGTTATAAATTGCTCTCACCCTCAACTTTTTGCTACTCACTCTGACGACGAGAGAAAAACTGAATTCCTGCTAGCGCTACCCCGATTAGTAAAAAAGAAAATGCAGTGGTCAACGTTCCTAATGCATAAAGGGATGGAGATGTGACGTTTGTAGTCATACCAAAAATCTCTAACGGTAGCGTATTTTTCTCACCCGATATTAACGACGTGCGAGTGAATTCGTCATAAGACAGTGTAAAACCGAATAATGCAACTCCGACTAAGCTCGGAGCGATGAGCGGCAACACAATCTCCCAAAAGGTTTTACCATCCCCGGCTCCTAAATCGCGCGCGGCTTCTTCATAAGCAGGATTGAAGCGATTAAACACACCGAGCATAATTAAGAATGCGAAGGGAATTGTCCAGGTGAGATGCCCAGCTAAGGCAGACGAATACCACTGACTTTGAATTCCCAATAGACTAAATACAATACCAATGCCTAACGAAATGAGAATGCTCGGCACAATCAAACTCGAAATTGTTAAATAAAAGATGAGATTAGAGCCAAAAAACTTGCGGCGAAATGCCATTCCGGCTGAGACACTGATGACGACCGTGATTACCATCACGAACAATCCTAACAGCAGCGATCGCTGAAAGGCTTCGACAAAACTACCAACACGCTGTTGACCAAACACCGATGCCAGCCAATAAAAGCTAAAGCCGCGCATGGGAAAGGTCAATTGACCTTCAGGTCCCTGAAGCGACAGCAAGAAAATGGCAGAAAACGGTCCGTAGAGAAACAGCACAAACAATCCGAAGAAGGCAGACAGAAAATAGAACGATAAGGGACGCTTTTTCATCACAACTCCTTGCGAATGTCAACGACGCGCAGAATGGCAAACACCAGCAGCAGTGTGATGATTAATAAGATCACTGCATTCGCTGCCGCTAGGGGATATTGCAAACTGCCAATTTGATTTTTAATTAAGTACCCGATCGAAGAGGATTGCCCCCCGCTCATCAATCGCACGGTGGCAAACTCGCCCATCACAAGCGTGACGATAAAGATGGTTCCGATCGCAATCCCAGACGACGAAAGCGGTAGAATAATTTCTTTTTGAATCTGAAAGGCTGAAGCACCTGCATCTTCGGCAGCAGAAACGAGCATTCGATCGATTCGCATCATGCTGTTAAAAATCGGTCCAATCATAAATAATGCATACAAATGCACCATCGCTAATACAACCGCGAAATCTGAAAACAAAAACATTTCAATGGGCTTATCGGTAAAATGCAGCGCCATCAAACTTTTATTAATGACTCCTTCCCGTCCTAAAAATGGAATCCAGGAGATCATACGAATGATATTTGAGGTCAAGAATGGAATAGTACAGACCAGAAATAAAATAGTTTGCCAGCGCAGAGTCTTGACATGAAACGCTAGGAAATATGCAACCGGATACGCAATCAGAATGGTAAAAAACCAAACTAATCCGACAAACTTAAACGTGTTGAAATAGGTGGTTAAATAAACTTTGGACGCGAAGATTGCCTGATAGTTACTTAACGTAAATCCAGGAGTCATCGAATACCCATTGAACTCCCAGAAACTCACAGTCACGATCGTCAAGATCGGAATGACTAGAAATAAAAGCAGCACGATCGTCTGAGGGGCGACCAGCAAATAAGGTTGTAATGTTTTCCAGCTTTTCAGCATTGTGATGAAGGTGACAAGGAACAAAAAACCAGGTAGCCGAGGCTCAGTCTAGAATTTTACCGAACTCTCATCCGCTACATCTGTCACAAAAAACAGGATCAGGGTTTAGCACCCCAATCCTGCTGTCAGACCCTTTAGAAATTAAATGTCGTCCGAACTATACCTAAATAGATATTGTCATTTGCGCTGTTATGCTCTGGATTTGTAATCAGCACAAAACCAGGCGTAATGCCCACATGATCGTTCACCATATAGCGATAGAACGCCTCAACCTGAATCGAGGTGTTGGGATCTTCAAACCCAGAAATGTCGTTCGAGGTCGTTTTAGAGGGCATTCCAACAATCAATCCGCCTAAGTTGCCTTTCTTGCCCAGGTCAGGAAACGCCAGCGCAACCGCCCAAGACTGGATCGTCGCACTCGCGCCTTTAGTGATTCCACCTTGAGATTTTGCGTCGCCTAGATAATACCAGCCACTCAGAGCAAATTTGGGACTAAACCGATACTCTGCCTCGACTCCATAGCCATTCGTCACGACAGGAGCCACCCCAAACGGAAACGCCGAATTTTGGCTGCCAAAAAAGCCACCTGGAGGCGCATTCCCGCTCCCATCGTCGTAGGCATTGAGGTAGGTCAATGCCACCGCTAAACTGTTATTAGGACGAAAGGTGATCTGACCCAATGCTCCATAAGGTCCACCTGTTAAACCCGTTCTCGGATCGTTTGCGGTCGGAGTGCCCGCCAAATAGCCGCCCCCAATATTAATAGAATCGCTGAGGTTATAGTTAAAGCCCGCCCCACTTACGCCACTCGGAAAGTAGATCGGACTCCGCAAACTAAACCCCGTCAGCACAGTGTCATAGTCTCCATCTAACGGGTGCAGCGTGGGCACAAACAAATCTAAAAAGCCGAACGCTTCTAAATAGGCAGTGCCGCGATCGCCGATCGGAAACCGATATTCAAGCTGGTTGATCGAAACGGAGTTGCCACTTGTTGACTGAAACGCCAGCTTTGAAGAAGTCGCGCCCGTCGCATCCGCAAGGTTTGGGGTGTTTCCGGCTTGCAGACGAGCAATCAGTTTATCCCGTCCGGTGAAACTGCTGGTTAGGACTAGACGGACTCGATCGCTAAAAATGATGTTGTCATCAACCTTGGTTTGAGGTTGGGCTGGCACGATGGCGGGACCAGGTGAGCCAGCTTGTCCGGGTGGTCGCGGCACCAATCCGGCACTCGAACTGACGGCTTTGTTCCCTCCAAAGGCACCCAACACGCCAAACACCACGTTACCGACCAGTTTAGTGGTGGTCGAGAATTGTTGTTTCTCTAAAGTGGTGGTTCTGGCTTCTAATGAGTCAACTCGACCGCGTAGAGTTGCCAATTCTGCGGCGAATTCTTCTTGCAACTTTTGCAGCGTGGCTAAATCTTCTTTTTTGACCAAATCAGCGGTTGATGCAGCAATTAACTCATTGACGCGATCGAGACACGCATTCAACCCGGCTGCAAACTCGAAGCGAGTCAGGGCACGGTTTCCGCGAAAGGTCTTGTCAGGATAGCCCACAATACAGCCATAGCGCTCGACGAGGGATTGCAAGGCTTGAAATGCCCAATCGGTCGGGCGTACATCAGAAAGCTGCGAAACCGATGTAACTTGTGACTTGATCGCGCCATCCTGGGAATATTGACTGACTTGTTGCAGCGATTCAGTTTGGCGATCGCCCGCAATTTCAGTCTCTATTGGTGCTTCGGCTGCCAGAACAACCTGAGAGACCAAGACCGAACTAAACACAGTAGAACTCAGACCCAAGGCAAACTTGAGAAAACTCATCGTCATTAACGCACTCCACACAAAATAAATCGGTTAGATCGACCCTATTAGGTGCGTCAGAAATGCCCTGACTGCACCCATCACTTGAATCAACACAGCTTGATGGTTAAGCAGCGATAAACTCGTTCCACTTTTGGATCAAATAGGTTTGCTCTTTCATCACTGAGTTCCAGCAAACCACGTTGCCCAAGCGATCCTTAAATGAACCCCCATCGCGCACAGCGCCTTTAGACTCAATCTTTTTGCCAAACGGATCGATAATGTCGATCGCCGCAGGTTTTCCTTCATACCAAAAATCGGCTTCTTCGGGCTTCATAAATTTCTTGGCATTTTCAGGAATGGCGCTGTAATAGCCTTGCCGTCCCAAAAAGCCACCCACCCAGCCGTCTAGCAGCCAGTTCAGATATTCATAAGCCGCATCTAAGCCAATTCCTGACAAGTTTTTAGAAATGCCAACGCCGCCGCCCCAGCCGCGATAGCCTTCTTTCAACTGACCATAGACACACTTCAAGCCCTTGGCTTTAACCGCCGTCACCGCAGGCGACCACATCGATTGCAAGACCACTTCCCCTGACGACATCAGATTGACTGATTCGTCAAACGACTTCCAAAACGCTCGAAACTGACCCTCTTTTTTCTTCTGAATCAGCATCTCGATCACTTTGTCGAGTTCTTCTTTGGTCATATTGCCCTTGTCGCCGAACTTCATCATGCCAGACGCTTCGAGCACCATCGCGGCATCCATAATCCCGATCGAGGGAATATCCAGCAACGCCGTCTTGCCCTTGAATTTAGGGTCAAACAACTCCGCCCACGACTCAATCTTGCCGCCCGTTAAGTCAGGACGATAGCCCAGCGTGTCGGCATTGTATTGAAACGGAATTAGCGTTGCCCAATCGGTTGGGGTGGCTGAAAACTCTTTTGAGTCTTTGTCTTTGAGGTACATCACCTTGCTAGGTGCAGTGCCTTGAGAGGTGTTGACGGGCGCACCCTCATAAAACTTTCCGGTGGTGAAAAACGGAACAATTTTGCTAAACTCTTTGATGCGTTTAATGTCGATCGCTTGCAGGTTGCCCGACGGAATCACTAGAGGCAAGCTGAAATATTCGCCGTCAAACATATCGTATTGACCGGGCTGCGTAATTGCAATTTGGTTATTTTCTTCGGTGCTGAGGGCACGCAATTGCAGCTTAAAGCCGAGATCTTTTTCTGCCTGCTCTTTAATCTCGTTGACTTGAGCTACCCCTGTGCCAATAAAACGCAGCGTGACATCTTTAATTTTATTGGTGATGATCGTCGGACCTGTGCCCGTCGATGCTGTGGGTGTAGAGGTCTGGTTATTAGAACTACAGTTGGTCGTGGCGAGAAATGCTCCTGCCGCCAATCCGGTTTGAATGAGTTTACGTCGAGAAATGTTTGCCATTGCTAAGAATACGGGTAGAGAACAACAAGGTCAAAAAAGTGTGAGGAGCGAACTGAACATCCCGGTGTCAGGGAAAACTGTTAAAAAACGAGCTAACTCGGCAGAAAAACGCATTCTTCAGCCGACCAGCGCAGCGCAATTAATTGACCTTCCTGCAACGCACTGGTTGACCATTCATCCGTGCGAACTTTATAGAGCAACTCCTGCCCCGTTTTTTCCTCCATGAACGACACGCGTGTCACAAATCCCGTTAGCTCGACTGCCGTAATCCTTGCCTGAATGGAGTTTGGGTAGGGAGACGGCTCTGCCGAAGGAAGTTCTAAGTGCATCAGATCAGCCCGGATCGAACAGGCTCCGATCGTGCCTACTTGAGACGCGTGTCCACGACAAAACAGAGAACCGATGCCGTCTATCTCTAGCTCGATCAGGTCGCCGCGATTGGTGTCCGAGGCAATTCGAGCGACTTTGCCCTGAAAAATATTGTTGTCACCCATAAACTTGGCGACAAACTGCGAGGCTGGGGTGTGAAAAATTGTAGATGGGGTGCCGACTTGCTCAATCTGACCCTGATTCATAATCACAATGCTGTCCGAGAGCGACATCGCCTCATCCATGCCGTGGGTGACTTGAATAAAGGTCATGCCAAATTGCTGCTGAATTTTGCGGAGTTCGCCTCGCATTCTCACCCGCAAACTCTCGTCTAGGGCGCTTAACGGCTCATCTAACAGCAACACTTGAGGACGGGTAACCAGCGCTCTCGCTAAAGCAATGCGCTGCTGCTGTCCGCCGCTCAACTGAGTGGGTTTACGATCGCTTAAGTGGCTCAACCCCACCAAGTCTAAGATTTCTCCGACTCGGCTGCGTCGCTCGCCTAGCGGAGTTTTTCGCATTTTGAGTCCAAAATCCACATTATCCCAAACGCTCTTGTGGGGAAACAGCGCATAGCTCTGAAACATCATGGCAGTGTCGCGTTTGGCAGGAGGCAGGTGACTGACGCGTCGATCGCCAATTAATACCTCTCCACTCGTCACATCTTCGTGCCCTGCAATCATTCTCATGGTGGTGGTTTTGCCACAGCCACTCGGTCCGACGAGACAGCAATAGGTGCCTGCTGCAAAGTCCAGGGTCAAGTTTTCGACCGCAACAAACGAGCCATATTTCTTGGACACGGATCGGAGTGAAACGCCTTGGGTACTGCTAAATTCTTTCTTAATCTCAGGGCTTGCTGCGATCGCGTCAAGACTAGGAACGTCTGTGGTCATGGT
>JBBRMC010000065.1:0-10996 GCA_038231055.1 Leptolyngbyales cyanobacterium | reverse complement strand
TCCTCGGCTTCCTCACCCGGAACGCCTGCCATTCCATAGAGCTTGATCGCACTCAGTCCCCCTGCTTTGGCGTTGATGGCAGCTTGAATAATTTCGTCGTTGGTCAGCTTTTTGTTGATGATTTGCCGCAGCCGATCGGAACCACTTTCAACGGCGATCGTGATGGACTTGGTATCATGATTCGTCAACGTTCGCGCCAGTTTCTCAGTCACCGTATTTGTCCGAACTGAGGCAATACTGACTCTTACAGAATCGTTTTGAGGTTTATTGAGATAGTCTAGCAAGCTCTCAAACTCTGGATGTTGCGTGACCGATGCACCCAGCAACCCCAGACGATCGGTGACTTGCAGACCCCGCTCGATCGAGGGAATCAATGACTCCTCAACGTCAGCAATCCGAAATGGCAAGGTCAGATAACTGGCGAGACAAAAGCGGCACATTTCTGGGCAACTCCGCACGACCTCGACCATGTATATATTTTCCCAGGCAGCTTTTTCAGTCACGACCGTAGAGGCTGAAAGCGTATTACCGCGGTAGGTTTGCTTTTCGATCCGGGCGGGAATGGTGGAGTCGATCGGTTCGATTCGCTCGATCGCGCCATCGGGACTTTTGTAAGTCACGGTGTATAGACTGGGGACATAGATGCCGGGAACTTGGGCTAAATGTCGCAACTGAGTTTGACGATCAGCGTGTCGAACGTCTTGATAGGCATTAATAAAGGCATCTAGCAAAATTTCTCCATCACCTAGCAGCATCACATCAAAGAAGTCTGCATAGGGTTCGGGGTTAGCCGTGAGAACGGGTCCGCCTCCGAAGACGATCGGGTGGTGGGTGCGATCGCAAGAGCGAATTGGGATCTCCAACGATTCCAGCAAGCCGAGAATGTTAACGTAATCGAGTTCCCACGACATTGAGAACCCTAGAATCTCTGGCTGCGATGGCAATGATTCATGAACGTCTGTGAATAAACGACTGACATTCAAATCGCTTCGCGCCGATAGGGTTGCCCAAACTACCTGATAGCCCAAACTCGTGATTCCCACACTATAGGTATTGGGAAACGCAAAGATGAGCGGAATTGCGTCTGCTTGGGGAGTCGCAGAGTTAAAAAGTAAGCGTTCAGCCGCGAAAACAGATGCAGTCACAAGGTGTCAGTCTTCTGATTAAGAACAAATAGGGTCTGTCTTCAGCCTAGCACTTGCTTTTCGTAGATTGCAGCTCGATCGAGCTAACAGGCAACCTGGGCTAATTTTGCTCAGACAAAGTTTATGACTGGAGTTCAAAGTAGTATCATGAGGTGCCCAATTGAGTCAGCGGCTAACAGGCACTACCCACGAGAGGATATCGCGTATGGCATTTATCATCGCAACCGCAAATATGAAAGGTGGGGTTGGTAAAACTACGCTCACCGTTAATCTTGCGACCTGCCTCGCAAAAAATCACGGCAAAAAAGTTTTGATAGTGGATCTAGATACCCAAATTAGCGCCACTCTCAGTTTGATGACTCCCGCAGACTTTGCCAAAATTAGAGCCGATCGCCGGACGCTGCGAACGTTAATCAAGCGATCGATTCTGGCTGATAAGCAACTTGAAGCCACAGTGACAGAAGCCATTCGATCGTATGTGTGCAACGTCAAAGGATTAGATTTGTTGCCGGGAGATATTGACCTCTACGACGAGTTTATGGTGTCTGAAATGTTACACCAAACGGCGACTCGTCAGGGGCAAACAAACTTTGAGCAAGTCTGGAACAACTTTGAGAAAACGCTAATTCAAAATATTTTGCAGCCGATTAGCAAAGACTATGATCTGATTATTTTAGATTGTGCACCTGGATATAATTTAATTACCCGAAGCGCTTTACTTGCTAGTGATTTTTATTTAATTCCAGCTAAGCCAGAACCGCTATCTTTAATTGGTATCCAGCTATTAGAACGACGGATTACCAAATTAAAAGAGACCCATAAAACCGATACTCCCCTCAGTCCTAACTTGTTAGGAATTGCCTTTTCGCTGTCGGGTAATGTGTTTTCGAGCCGCTATTATGGGCAGGTAATGCGACGATTAAACGAAGATTTTAGTGAAGCAAAACTTTTTAAGACACGTATTCCGCCCGATGTGAATGTGTCTAAAGCAGTTGATACCTTTACCCCAGTTGTGTTGTCAAATCCTGGTACGGCGGGGGCAAAAGCATTTGCAACGATGGCACAAGAATTTTTGCACAAGCTCTCGACGGCGGCAAAAATTGATCAGCCACCGTCTAAATTTGCGCTGTCTTCGTTAGATGATTAGCCTAGCCCTCTCCCAGACGCAGAAGGGAACAAGAGTCTTGCTCCCTTCTCCATGAGGACAATTCCAAAAAGATTGCCCTTCACTTTATGCTTCTAAACCAAAGACTTGGTTAAACACCTTCTCGACTTTGTAGCCCGAATCGATCGACTCCATGGGGTCTTTTCGCAGGCGGTGACGTAGACAGAGAGTGGCGACGCGACGAATATCGTTGATGGTGACTTCGGTGCGACCTTCAAGAGCAGCGATCGCTTTAGCGGCTCGGTTGGTGACGATATCGCCGCGCAATCCATCCACGTCTAACTCTGAACAGACTTGAGAGATTTTGACTCGAAGATCGTAATCAATCTCGATCGACTTCAATCGTTCTTGAGCATTCACCAATTTCTCTTGAAGCTCAATCTGCTGCGACTGATAGTTTTCTAAAAACTCTTGAGGATTTTGGTCAAAATCCGTTCGTTGTTCGACGATTTGAACTCGCAGCACAGGTTCTTTAACGGTGCGAATTTCGGCGTGCATTCCAAACCGATCGAGCAGTTGCGGGCGCAGTTCTCCTTCTTCGGGGTTGCCAGAGCCGACCAGCACAAACCGAGCCGGGTGCCGAATGGAGATGCCTTCTCGCTCGACGGTGTTCCAACCCGATGCGGCAGAGTCTAGCAATACGTCTACTAAGTGGTCGTCTAAGAGGTTGACTTCATCGACATAGAGAATGCCGCGATTTGCCTTTGCCAATAAGCCAGGTTCAAACGCTTTCACCCCTTCAGAGAGGGCTTTTTCGATGTCGATCGTGCCGCAAACTCGATCTTCGGTAGCTCCTAATGGCAGATCAACCATCATCACTTTCTTCCGCGTCACCGGGACTTCTGCGCCCTTCTCGACGAGTTGCCGTACAGCATCGCCCATGATCTCAGGATCGCTGGGATGGCTGTTAAAGGGATCATCCGCAACGACTTCGATTTCTGGCAGCAGATCGGCTAATGCCCGAATGGTGGTCGATTTGCCAGTGCCGCGATCGCCCATAATCATCACCCCACCGATCTTGGGGTCAATGACATTGAGGAGCAATGCCAGCTTCATTTCTTCTTGACCGACGATCGCAGTAAAGGGGAAAACTGCACGGCGACGAGGAGCGGGCGATACGGCGCGTCCGTTCTGAGAAGTAGCTTCTGTCGTAAAAGTCACGAGATTACCTGCGGAATTAAAGAAGTTTTAATCAGCGTATTTAATTGTAAACTACCCCGCGTCCTGAATGTGGAAGCGTTCTATCGTTCAGAAGGAATCTCAGAGAGAACTCAGCAAAACCCGATCGCTTGATCCTAAAATGCCTCTAGGTCATTCAAAACGGTTCTAAGATTATGGCGAGTCAGATTCCGGTTGTGGTCAACGGTGCCACGGGCAAAATGGGGCGCGAAATTGTCAAAGCAGTGTCTCAAGCGAGTGACATGACTCTAATTGGAGCCGTGGCGAGAAACCCAGAATTCGATGGGCAAGATATCGGTGAGGTGATTGGCTGTGGCGCGTTAGAGGTGCCAATCACCAACGATTATGAGTCGATGATGGCGATGCTGTCTCAAGAAAAAGAGCTAGGCGTAGTGGTGGATGTCACCCATCCCGACTCGGTGTATGGCAATGTGCGATCGGCGATCGCTTACGGAGTTCGCCCTGTCGTTGGTACAACCGGACTCAGCGCTGACCAGATTCACGAGTTAGCAATCTTTGCAGACAAAGCAAGTACGGGCTGCTTGATTATTCCCAACTTCTCGATCGGAATGGTGCTGCTTCAACAGGCGGCGATTCAGGCATCTCAATATTTTGATCACGTCGAAATTATTGAGCTACATCACAATCAAAAAGCCGACGCTCCGAGCGGGACGGCAGTGCAGACGGCTCAAATGTTGGCAGAGTTGGGCAAACCCTTTAATGTGCCGATCGTCGAGGAGACAGAGAAAATTGCCGGAGCGAGAGGCGGACAGGCAGAAGAAGGCATTCGGATTCACAGCATTCGATTGCCGGGATTGATTGCCCATCAGGAGGTGATTTTTGGTGCCCCTGGACAAATTTATACGCTGCGACACGACACGAGCGATCGAGCGTGTTATATGCCCGGAGTGCTGCTCTCGATTCGTAAGGTGATTCCGCTCAAAAGCTTAGTCTACGGGTTGGAAAAGCTACTTTAAACAAAAAATTGCCTGACCCCTAAAAGCCCCCGGAGTCAGGCATTCCATCAAAGGACGCGTTGAACCGAAAATTGCTAAACAAACTTAGTTGCCCCCTAGTTGCTTAACCTTTCTGCCCTGCGTTTCTCTGATTTGATCTCATTGTGGAATACAGGACTTAATCAACCCTCACGAGAAGTACTCAAGTTTTGAGACAAGAATTTTGGGCGAATGGGAAAGAATCCGTAGTATCTCTCTGAACACGGGTAATTAAGTAAATTAAGCCAGTCCGTAGAAAGACTGAAATGGTCAAAGCGAGTCAATGGTCAGCTTCTTGAGAGGATGTTTGAGACGTATCGTTCATTGCGCTCACCCGCCCCAGAATGCAGGTAGCTTCGCAAGTGCCTTCGGCAACGGGGTCAATCGTGCGAAGTCTATTGAAACAGACTGAAGAGGGAATGCTGATGGGCGTTTAGTCCCTTCAGGGAACTTCGCACCGTTGGATCGTGATTTCCAATCACAGGCGGGGACAGCACCGCTAGCGAAGAGTCTTTCTATACGTCTCAAACATCCTCTAAGCCAAACTTCAAACTTCAAACTTCAAAATGGGATTAGGCTAGTGATAGTCCGCCTGATTTCGCCCAATGCTAATTCCTCTCAGCCGCAAAAAATTAGAACAGTTAATTCCCGCCGTGGGGACAGGTGCCCAATATGCTTACTGTTGGGGCAAGTTTCCTGATTTCTTGCTGAGGGTGCTGATTTCGATCTCAGCGTTAGCAGTGATTTTGTTGGTGAGTTGGCTGCTGCCGATCGAAGCATTGCGCGGACTTCGCTTCTTTTTAGGATTGTTTGCTCTGGTCTATTGGCTATGGCGACCTGTCGCACAAGCCGGTTTGAAGAATATTGAATGTCGCCGTTATAAATATGCAGGCTTTTTGCGCGGTGAAGTTGTAGATATTTATATCTCCGACGAAGTGGTGGGCACCGAAGAAACCGTCAACGATCGCGGCGACTTAGTCGTCGTCGAAAACCGAGAGCGCAAGTTAAATCTGGTGGTTGAAGACGAGTCTGGGTTTATGACTGACCTACAGGTGCCGCTCAAACGAGAGCATCAAGCGATCGCGCCCGGTGATACCGCAGAAATGGTTGTCCTTTCAAATCGCCCCGATCTCAGCCGCATCGCAAAAGTCAGCGATATTTTTATCCCTCGCTGTGGGGTGTGGGTCAGCGACTACCCCTATTTGCGGCGAGACGAGTTTGAGTCGGTCAGCCGCCGATTAGACGCGGGAGAGGATGTCAGCGATCGTGACTATGACGAGTCGCCACGCCGACGCGTTGATGAGGATGAGCCACCCTCTAGCCGCCGGAAATCTAACCGCAATTCTAGAAGTAGTGCGTCTAAAACTAGAAGTAGTGCGCCTAAAAATCGTCGCCCTCGCAAGAATGCTGGACGGCGATCGAGCAGCCGCAGAAGTTCTGACTATTAGCCGCCGTTGCCTTCACGTCCGTAGGCTTGCCACGCCAGATCGACTAACCCTGTCACGATCGCTGCTGCGACCACCGCACTACCTTTGCGTCCCTCGGTGCGAATGTGGGGAATCAGAGAATCGTTGAGCCGCGCTTTGGCAACATCAATATCGACAAATCCAGATGGGGTGCCAATGACTAGCGCTGGCTTGATTTCTTCAGCTTCAATCAGTTCTACCAGGACAGACAGTGCGGTTTGAGACTGACCGACTACAAAAATTCCTTCAGGATAGCGTCTTGCCAAAGTTTCAATACCCCAAGCAGCGCGAGTCTTTTCTTTTTGAGGACGGGTGATCGCCTCCATGCTGCAATAGATTGGATTAGCGAACGTCGTTTGAATGTTGGTTGTGATCCCAACTTGCACCATCGGTACATCGACCACGATCGTGGTTCGGGCTGCTAAGGCTGCTGCGCCCGATTGCAACGCTAACTCTGAAAACCGAATCAGAGATTTATACTCAAAGTCTGCGGTCGCGTAAATCACGCGACGGACAATCTCATATTCCGCAGGTGAGAACCCGTGATCGCCAATTTCACGATCGATGATCGCGAGACTTTGGGCATCTGATGCGTGCCACTCCATAAGCTTTTAAATAGGTAGTTGCAATATCCAGTTCCGCCTTCAGCTTATCAGGTTGTGACAGGTTCGGCGTTTAGTCATTCAGCACGTCGAGCAGAAACCCAGTCAATGAGTCAGACGTGACTTTTTCAAAAACCTGAGTATGCACAATGTCAAATTTAGCACCTGATGCCTTGAGGTTTTCATCTAGAGCGCTGAGAAAGCCTCTAGCAATTAGGTCGTCTCCAAGCTGAAGAAAGCCGATGCCAAGTTCGTGATCTTGGTCAAGCTTTTCGGTAGTTTGGATCAGAAGTTTGGCGATCGCCATCCGATCTTGTGGCTCTCCATCAATCAACACAAGAATCATTTCTCCGTTGAGTTTAGTTTGAGCCGAAGCCTTGCGAGTGAAATAGTCATCTAGTGCTGTTTGCAGCACGTTGAGCAAATTGAGCGTGTCTGGTGGATAGTGAGCATCAAAAATCTCAGTGATTTGATTAGGCATCACCTGCTTATATTGTTTAAACAGGTCTACTTCGTCGCGAGACGAGATATAGATCGTAATGCCATCCGGGTCAAAGGTCTCACACGTTTGAGCTAGAGACAGAATTGCATCGTGGGCAGATAACCAGCGCTGCTCATATCCGGGCGGCATCTTGGCAAGGTTGGCGGCAGTCTTGGCAACGACGATCGTATAGTCGCGGTTTTGTAAGAGCGCTTCAGACATAGAAAAGGATTGCGTCTGCGTAGAATAACCCAAGGGTGCATCTAGGATAGACGATCGCTGCCCATCTCAAACAATTTAAACCTTGCCTTTCTTAAACCGGGGCGAAGTAGCGGTATCAGATTTCTAATTGGTTAAAGGTTTGGATTGGATAGGTTGGAGCGATCGAGGCAACCGTTACATTCACTCCAACGAGGTTTGCATGGGGTCGAGCAAATTTCGCAACTGATGATCTTCAAACATTCCATGAAAGGATTGATTTGCCGTCATCACTCGCAGGTCAGCATCCAAGACGATTAGAGGTTCTCAAACGGCTTCGACGATCGCGGTGGCATAATCGCGGGATTTTTCAAGCTCTACGGCACTGCGTTTGAGTTCGTCAAGGTCGATCAGCCCGACTACCGCTCCATCGATTTGATTTTCAACGGTTTTATAGGGGCGAATTCGCAGACCATACCAGCGTCCTTCGATGTCTTCCACGTCTTGCTCACAAACGGGATAAAGTCGAGCTAAGATAACCACTTCCTACGATCGCGCTTTCTTCCCCATGAAAAGATTTCTAGGGCTGGCATTGGTAATGGTGCTACTGGTGGCACTTCCGACTTGGGCGAGTCAATCGCTGGGGGTAGTCTATCCACCCGCCGATCATCAAACCACGGCAGCGCGGATCTTTTTGATTGGCTCGGCTCCGATCGCGGGGTCTGTCTCGGTGAATGGTCAGAAGATCGCTCGCAGTCCTGGCGGACATTTTGCCCCTAGTTTTCCGTTGCGATTGGGTGAGAATCTATTTTCGTTGCGCTATCGAGATCAGGAAGTCAAAATCAAAGTGATGCGCCAATCGACAGAACCTGCTGCCCCAGAGGGATTGGCATTTGGGCAAGATTCATTAACCCCGATCGCCGATATCGCCCGACTGCCGGGAGAACTGGTGTGTTTTGGAGCTATTGCCCCTGCAAACGCTATGGTGTCGGTCAAACTTGCAGATCAAATGATTCCATTGCAGCGTCAAACGGCGATCGTCACCTTGCCCGAAAATTCTGGCGTGCTAACCGGATTGGTTCAACCCACTCTCAGCAACAAAGCAGGACAGTATGCAGGATGTGTCAAAGCAGATGCACCTGGAGAACTAGGTCAGCCTCAATATCTTCTGAATGTGAAGGGAGCCAGTTTTGCTCAAGCTGCTCCTGGAAAGGTGAAAATCCTGGCTCCTGCCCAGCTAGAAGTCGCAGAAGTGATCGCAGATCAAGGTGTTGCCCGGACGGGAGCCAGCACCGATTATTCTCGTTTGACTCCACTCCCTAAAGGAACTCGTGCCACTGTCACCGGGCGGGAAGGAGAATGGCTACGGCTAGACTATGGCGGCTGGATTAAGAGCGGCGAAACCAAAATTGTTGCGAGTTCGGTGCCTGTACGATCGGTGATTCGCGGAGTCACGTCTCGTCAAAAATCGGATTGGACAGAGATTCTCTTTCCGCTCCAAGTGCCTGTTCCCATCACGATTCAGCAAAGTCGAGACACGTTCGTGTTGACGCTCTACAACACCACAGCCCAAACCGATACAATTCGCTTAGGCAGCAATCCGTTAATCAGCCTTCTAGACTGGCAGCAAGTCGAGCCAGGAAGAATTGACTATCGGTTTTTGCTCAAATCGCCTCAGCAGTGGGGCTACAAGCTCCGATATGACGGCACAACGCTTGTGTTATCCCTGCGAAATCCGCCTTCGATCAGACGGTCGAACCAGTCGAAACCCCTTACAGGGGCGCGAATTTTGCTCGATCCGGGGCACGGTGGACCTGAAGATTTTGGATCGAGAGGTCCGACGGGCTATCCCGAAAAGGATGTAGCGTTAATCACCTCAAAACTACTGCGATCGCATCTCACTCAACGCGGTGCAGCGGTCTTGATGACTCGCGAAGCCGACGTGGATTTGTTGCCCAACGATCGAGCCGCGATGATTCAAAAAATAGAGCCAGCGATCGCCATTAGTCTCCACTACAACGCATTACCAGATGATGGAGATGCGATTAATACTAAAGGTGTTGCTGCATTTTGGTACCAATCTCAAGCACAAGATTTAGCTGCCTTTCTGCATAATTATTTGGTCAAAACCCTCGATCGCCCTTCCTATGGCGTGTTTTGGAATAATTTAGCGCTCACTCGTCCGACCGTTGCCCCGTCTGTCTTGCTAGAACTGGGATTCATGATTAACCCGATCGAATTTGAGTGGATCACAAATCCCCAAGCGCAGCAAAAACTAGCCCTGGCTTTAGCTGACGGAATCACAGAATGGTTGGTGCAAAACCGTGAGCCGATCGCCAACAATCATTAGAATGATAAGAACACCACAAGGGGAGCGCAATTGATGCCAGGGCAACTAGTATTGGTCGATGATGAACCTGGACTTCGTGAGGCAGTGCAAGCGTATCTTGAAGACAGTGGCTTTGCGGTCAACACAGCGAGCAACGCCAAAGAAGGCTGGGAGTTGGTTCAGCAGAAGCTACCTGACTTGGTGATTACCGACGTGATGATGCCTCAAGTCGATGGCTACCAGTTTCTCAAACAACTCCGCGAAGATCCCAGATTTCAGTCGTTGCCCGTTGTCTTTTTAACGGCAAGAGGCATGACAGGCGATCGCATTCAGGGCTATGCGGCGGGTTGTGATGCTTATCTCCCCAAACCCTTTGACCCTGATGAATTAGTGGCGATCGTAACCCGGTTACTCAAACAGCGCGAATCGCTCAAAGCGTCGGGCGGCAGTGGTGAGGCACCTGATGTAGCAGATATGGCACGTCAGATTGCTGAGATTCGCGCAATTTTGACGCAGAGAGGCGCGATCGCTCAATCAACCTCTTCGGTCAAGCTTGACTTCACTCCGCGAGAGCAAAGCGTTTTAGATTTGGTGGTAGACGGCTTGATGAACAAAGAAATCGCTCGTCGCTTAGAAACCAGTGTCCGCAATGTCGAGAAATATGTCAGCCGCCTCTTTACCAAAACTGGAACCAATAGCCGAACCGAGTTAGTCAGATTTGCGTTAGAGAACGGCTTAACTAAATCCTGACTCAACCGATTGGATTTGCAAACGTGATGCGAAACGTCGTTCCGTTTATCCTTTCAACCTCCAACGTTCCTTCAATTTGGTGAACTAACGATTGGACAAGTTGCAACCCTAAAGAATCCATGCGGTTGAGGTCAAAGTCAGATGGGAGATAGCTGCCGCTATTGCTCACGGTTAAGGTAATTTGTCGATCGGGGCTGCTTTTGAGACTGACTACAATCTCTCCGATCGCGGCTTCTTGAAACCCATGTTTGAGCGCATTTGAAATTAGCTCATTGAGAATCAGCGCGGTGGGGATTGCTCGATCGGGATCAACAATGATCTCAGAATTTGCCTCAACTCGCAACGTGATCTGAGCCGGATCGATGGCATAAATCCGAAAGACTGTAATGGCCAGATTTCGGATATATTCAGCGAGGTTAATCTCAGTTAACGTCTGGGATTGATAAATAGTTTCGTGGAACAGCGCGATCAGACTAATCCGGCTTTGATTAGTTCTCAACAGTTCCCGCGTGTCTACGTCTTCGGTTCGCATTGCCTGTATATCTAGCAAGCTAGAGACGATTTGCAAGTTATTTTTGACTCGATGGTGAATTTCTCTCAGCAATACCTCTCTTTCTTGCAGAGAGGGTGGTCGTCGATCGTCTCGTTGAGTTTGATCAGGGGCACTCGGAGCCAGTTGCCTAGTA
>JBBRMC010000064.1:0-11123 GCA_038231055.1 Leptolyngbyales cyanobacterium | reverse complement strand
GATCGTTCTCTCCCACATTCCCAACTGCACATAGCCTAAGTGAATGCGATAATCGAGCACTTTAAACTCTCGATCGAGCCGCTGTCGTTGTCGTTTCAGCTCTGACGTTTCCGTTGCAAATGCCTTCACCGTTTTGATATTGGTGATGATTTCAGAATTGCGGCTCTCGGTGTCTTCCATATATTTGTCGAGTCGAGCCTCTTGATCAGACAGCCGTTTTAATCCTGTGAGACTAAAGCTGACAATGCAGGCAAATGAAACCAAGAGGAGTAGGGCAATTCGCCAATCGATTAGCCAAATGACCGCGAAAATACCAACGACTCGAAAGAACTTTGGCAGGAGTTGCCCCGTGATTTCTGGATACGTCCAGGTGTGGTTAGAGATGCCTTTTGCAACTCTGGCAGCAATGCGTCCAGGATTGTTTTCGTCATAGAATTCTAACGGCAGCGTCAACACTTTCTCTAACGCTTTTTCAGCGTGTTCTCGTCGAGCACGAAAGGCAGTATCCCACTGAAACCAGGCACCTAGCCAGGGTTGAATCGGGGCGCGTCCGACTGAGACGAGACACACGAGAACCAGTAAGACGGCAAGAGATAGCGTTTTATCGGTCGCCAATCCTGTAATTTGCGAGGCGGCAGTGATGATCAGTTGAATCGGACGATCGACCATCTGCCCTGATAAGACATTGAGAATCTGACCCACCGCATAGGGGACAAACAAATCAATAATCTCAAAGAGGCTAACCATCGCAATGCTAAAAATCGAAATCTTCCAATAATTGCGAAAGTAGTAAATGATGCTGAGAAACTGGGTCATAAATCCCCCTGACGATCGACTGGTATAACGCCGTGTGTTAGCAACGTGCATTAACACTACATATACTACACTATGCTACAGACAAATTTCGTAAGGGCGATCAAATCCGAGAGATTGCCTTGCTTTTAAAGGATGTCTCTGTTCTAAAATTCAGGCTGACTGGAATAAACTCTTAGCTAATCCACCAGATGATTCTCCATTGCAAACCGGACTAACTCGGCTCGATTGCTGGTGTCAGTCTTTCTAAACAAACTGCTGACGTGTTTCTCGACCGTGCGCGGACTTAAGTGCAATTTGTCTCCAATTTGGTTATTAGACAGCCCCTCGCTTAAGAAATACAGCACTTCTTTTTCACGACCCGTAAAGTCCATGACGATCGTGGGCGCGTAGATCGAGGTTTGGGCAGAAGCCTCATTCGCTCCGCCTACCTGCACCCGCGATCGCCATTCAGACTCAATCATCTGCGATCGTTCTAGCAGATTGCGAACGACTGCTCCTAGCTCTGACAACTCAAACGGTTTTGCTAAATAAATATCACAGCCAAGCTGATAGCCCAAAACACGCTCTTTAGGGTCAGTGCGTCCGGTGAGAAAAACGACGGGCAAGAGCCGCAAAGACGGTTTCCGCCGCACCTGCCTGATCAGCTCATAGCCATCCATTTGAGGCATCGTGATGTCGGTCACAACAAGGTGGGGCTGATATGCCTCGACCATCCCAAGTGCCTCTTTACCATTTTCAGCCGAAAGAATGGAGTAACCAGAAGCTTCAAGATAGTCACTTATTGAGAGGCGTGTGCCTAAGTCGTCGTCAGCGACAAGAATGGTCAATGGCATAGAAAACCTGTCAACTTGCAAACTCGATCACTAGCGTAGATTAGGCTGATATTAAAGAACGTAAGAAAATCAATGAGTATTTGTGCTTAGACAGCGTTTGAGCCACCAAGCTTTTTCAATCGCTATTTTACTCTAATCGCGGCGATCGTCTTGCGCTAAATAGTGATAGACAGATTGAATTGTCGTTAACTGACCCCCTTGGCTGACAAAACTGGGTTCAATCTAAACGACTATGACTTAAATCATTGTCTTTTTCCATCACAAGTTGTCTTATCTGACAATAGCTAAAGTCTCTCGAAAAAGTAAATGAAGTGAAGGCTTTTTAGACTCTACGATCGTTTCTGGGTCTTGACGTGGTATGTTAGTACGTAAATACTATAAATAGTATAATTATACTATACTAATTCTTGAATCCGCTAGCCCCAGGAGCCAACATGAGAGAACTGAAATCAGAAAGCCAATCGCTTCAGCCTGATCAGGTCGAACCTGATGGTCATCCCTCTCGCTCCTCTAAATCAAAAAAGCACGCGGTTGACCTCGATCGAATTGAGAGCGACGGTTCTCTTGCCGATGCTGCGCTCAAAGCGCCTGTGCAAGAGGTGACTCCAACCCGCAAGCGTCGCGCATCCACTGCTAAGACCAAACCATCTACCACTGTCAAAGCCAAATCGATCGCATCGACTCAAGTCAAGCTAACCTGGGAGCCAACTCAGCCCTCGATCGTGGCGCGATTTCAGCTATTAGAGCAAGAGTTGCGGCAATTAAAAACTCAGGCAGACCAGATTAATCAACAGTCGATCGAGATTCAGTCAGAGATGCAAGAACTGCGGACGATCGCTCATGCTGCTCATCCCCCACGTCCGATTGAGGCAGCGGTGAGGCAGCCCGTCCCATCGTCTGAGCTGGACATCCCGCCGTTTTTGCTCGATCGTCGTCCCTTTAAATCAGAAGTTCCGGCAGAGCCATTACCTGAAACTGCCAAGCGTTTATCTGCCACGCACCAAGACGCAGTGACGCAGCCTACCCCTTCAGACACTCCGCCTAAATTTTCGACCTCTCCCCGTCCTAGAGTGGCGGTGACTCCGCAGCGGCGAACGCTTCGCTATTATTGGAGGCGATTGCAGCCCCGGTTGCAGTTGCCGCAGGCACGAGGAGCGATCGCGATCGATGCCGTAGTCTGGACAGTTGCTGCCGCAGGGCTACGCATCGGGCTAAAGGGTTTAGTGGGATATTTGCCTTTCCTCGGGTTGCCGATTTCTCTCTTGCTGCTTGTTCCGGCTTTGGTGGCAGGATATCTAGCGTTCTGTGTGCCTAAATCGAGTCCCATCTTTATCTATCGGCTGCTGTTGATTACGCTGGGGCTATTGATGGGAGGAAAACTATGACGCATTTCAACCCGTCTAGACGGTTTAACCGCAAGCAGCTATTAGCAGGTGGAGCCATCTTGCTATCGTTAGGGCTGTTTGCTGACTTGCGAGGGTTGCCGTCTTTAGGGGCAAAACTGGCTCCTCCCTGCCCATTATCGCCGTCGTCTCAAGGGCAACTGACTAAACAGCAGGTTGCGACGCTATTAACGGTGGCAGAGGGCAATCAAAAAGATAAAATTCGGGCGATTGTGCGCGAGCCTTCTTGCAAGTTGCCGAGTTTGCAGGTGCGATCGGGGTCAATGGCTGAACGAGAAGTCTATACTCTGGGGTTTGTGCCGCAAACGTGGATCGTGGTTCTCTATGAGGATGATCAGTATGCAGGGTATAAGTTCTGGTTTCGCTAGCACAGGACTGATACTCCTTTTTATGAGTGGATGTGCGTCTCAGCTATCAAATCCATCTCCGATCGACCTCCAGCTTTTTCAGAAATGGGAACTGCAACCCGGAGACACGATCGCAGGTCATAAAGTCACGGGCGGATTAGGAGATATCTCGATCACGCTCAACGGCAGTGCTGCCTATGCCCCGTTTGATGGCGACGCGCAAATCGATAAGCGTGGCTGCGTCATTTTCTCGACCGCAGAAATTCCTGCTTACAAGTTTCGGCTGTGCGGATTGAATTCTCCCAAGCTAGGCACCTTGCGGCAGGGCGACGCGATCGGCAACGGCGACACCCTACAATTTGCCGCCCTTCGCAAACAGCCCGATGGCAAGTGGGCGATCGTAGAACCCGCGAAAAGCATTTTAGAACGAACGTTAACCCCGTAGAGACGTTTCGCTGGAACGTCTCCCAACGATTCGCCACGACCCGATCGTCCCAATCATCAAAATTCACGAGTTGAGAAAATAAGCGACGCGATCGTCAACACCAAAACGGTGTAAACCAGCGCATACAACGCATTGCCAATCAGCACATCTGAACTAGGAATTAAGTGATAAGCCGCTTGATTCTTCAAATCGAGTCGAGCCAGATCGGGCAGCACCAGATAGAGTCCTTGCGTGATTGACTCGATCGAAGGGTTTTTTGCCAACTTGCCCAACGTCACCAAATCTCGGCTGAGTTGCCCCATGAAATAAACGGCAAACGTAAACAGAATCGCGAGTAGAGAACTCGTGAAAACGCCAAACCCGATTGCCACTGCCGTAATCAGCGATAGCTGCAAAAACAAAAAGCTAGAGGATATTAGAACATCCTGCAATGAGAAAGGGACTTGATAGAACGACAAAATGAGGAGCGCGATCGCCGTCATCGCCCCAACCAACACCGCCAGCACCGCAGACAGACCCCAGTGTTTGCCGATGATAAACTCTGTTCGGCTTACAGGTTTGGCGATCAAGACAAAGACGGTGCGCTTCTCGATTTCTTTGTTGACTAACCCAGTTCCGACAAAGACGGCGATCACTAAACCCAACACACTCATCGTTGCCAAACTCAGATCGAGCAGGATTTTTTTCTCAGTGTTGGCGGCGATCTCGGGCAAGAGTCGTCCGGCTAACACCAATGCCAGCGCATAAAACCCGATCAGATAGAGGACACGATCGCGGATCACTTCTCGAAAGACATTGGTGGCGATCGTGCCTACTCGGTTGAGAGTGCCGCCGACGCTAACTACGGTTTGCTGGGTCATCATTAATCTCTTTAAGTTGGCGTTTGCGGAGGAATCGGTCGAGGCTTACTCGGTGCTTCACATTTGACTGTGCCCAATCGAGGCGATGGAGCGGACGATCCAGAGTCAACATTGGCGGGGGGACCTAGTTTTCGACCTTGGGAAATCTGACACGCCTTAGTGATGTAATAGCCTTCTGTCCTGGCGCTCGGTCCCTGCCAGATGGCTTGCAGTTCTAAAGTATATTGGCTGTCAGGCAACACTCGCCCTCGCAAATCCCACAGGTTATTTTCAGACGATCGTGGCATCTGCTTTCGTGCCTCGGCAGCCAGTCTAGGTATTTCTTGATTTAACTGTTCTGGAGAGAGCCAGCGTTCTACCTCTGCCCAGGGCTTGCCCTCTAGTTGAGTTTTTAAATTTTGTTCAGCAGCATTCAATAAAGCGATGCCGCTCGTGTTTGATTGGCTTTCTGGATACAGCTCCACGACAAAGGCACTGCGGCTAAAGTCATCCGATCGAATCGTCGGATAGGCGATCAGCCAGTCTTGTAGCAAGAAGTGTAGTTGAAACCAGCAGCTAATGACTAAGTTACTCAAGAGCATCAATACAATGTCTTGACGATCGGCAGGCTTTGGAACAGTGTAATTCGGAGTTTTCTTAACCGGGTCAGTTTGAATAAAGCGACGAATTGACCAGATCAGGGCTGAAACCGGAGGCCAAACAATAAAAGAAGCTGGGGTCGGCGCACCATCCCAACTGCCAAACAGCCAGAGACACACGATCGCGCCGATGATCCAGGGTCCGGTAAATAGCCCGCTAAACGTCAGCTTTTTTTTCACAAAGGGGTCATAGGTGAACCACCAAACCCCAATCACCAAAAATAGCCAGCCAAAGTTAGCAATGATGACCTGAATGGGCGGGTTGGTGATGCTTGCCACAATCACCGAAAACACGCTCAGGCTGATAAAGGTCTGCCAAGATGCCCAGCCCGGAGCCTGCAATCGTTTGCGAATTTGGTCAAAAATGGTGATCATGATGCCGATCAGAAAGGACTAGACGATAGATTAGGAGTTGCCAAGCGCCTGATCAAACAAGAGGCGGACTCCAATGAGCAGGGTGATAGCGCTAAAGCTAATCGCATTTGCCCACAACACGGCTAAAGGTCGATTAGGCACGTTTGCGAAAGCGGCGCGCTGTTTGCGTCTTCCTTGAAACTTTGCTGCGTCTCTGGCTTCGCTCTCTGCGTCTTTTTTAATGCCCAGCAACAGTTCTAGCCAGGTGATGCCCTCTAGCTTGACTAAAAATGTGGCGATAAAGCTGACGAACGCGAGTCCGATCAAGAGAGGAGGATTGGTCGTCAAATCAAAAAAGATGTAGCTGATCAACTGCGATCGTAGGTCTTCTGACAGCAGTGGCTCGGCAATAAAGAAGAGCATCCAGCCGATCACGGTTGACAGCAGATTGGTGGTCGCCGCAAATTGAATGCTGATTTTGCGTCCGATGCCTAAGCGGTTTCGCAGCACCATCGCCTCTAGGGCGATCGCTGTCACCAAAAACAAAAGTTGAAACAGAATCGCTCGCAAAGGCAAAACATCAAAGGACATGATCAAAAGAAGAGAAGGACGATCGCTCTGATCTTCGCAAAGCAAATCAGCACCGTGATCACAGACGATTTTACGGGTTGTCGGCTCATTTGCACACAAAGTTTGATAAAAGAGATCATTTCTCCACCTATGAACATTTTTTAGAATTCGACCACTACCTATAGCGTCGATTTTGCATTATCCTGCTAACCTAACAGGGTCAACTTCGCTAAAATAAAACTGCACCCAGGACACAAACGGCTATGACCAGAACGGGCATTGGCATTCGGACGGCTCAAGCACGATCGGAGCGGATGATTGGGCAAATTCACGTCTACGATGGTGCTGGCAAGGGAAAATCTCAGGCGGCTCTGGGAGTGGTGCTGCGATCGATTGGTCTGGGCATTCACAACTTTTCTCAAACTCGCGTGCTGCTGCTGCGGTTTCTTAAAGGACCTGGACGCACCTATGACGAAGATGCGGCGATTCAGGCACTTCAGCGGGGGTTTCCGCACTTAATCGACCAGGTTCGCACGGGCAGAGCCGAATATTTTGGGGCAGATGAGATTACAAAGTTCGATCGCCAAGAAGCCCAGCGTGGCTGGGATGTCGCCAAAGGGGCGATCGCCTCTGGTCTCTATTCTGTCGTGGTGATGGATGAACTGAATCCGTTACTAGATTTGGGGCTGTTGCCCGTTGATGAAGTCGTCAGCACCCTGAAGCGCAAACCCGATCACATGGAGATCATTGCAACGGGTCGAGGTGCGCCTCAAGGATTGATCGACATTGCGGATCTGCATTCAGAGATGCGACCGCTCTATCACCCCATGGCAAAGCAGGGCATTGCGGGCATCGAAATCTATGCGGGGTCTGGCAAAGGCAAGTCTACAAGCGCGTTGGGCAAAGCTCTGCAAGCGATCGGAAAGGGCATCGGGCAAGATAAATCGCACCGAGTTTTGATTATGCAGTGGCTCAAAGGTGGGGCAGGCTATACCGAAGATGCGGCGATCGCGGCTCTGCGTCAAATTTACCCCAGTTTGGTCGATCATCAGCGATCGGGGCGCGATGCGATCGTCTGGCGGGGTCAACAGCAAGAACTCGATTATGTTGAGGCAGAGCGGGCTTGGGAAATTGCACGAGCGGCGATCGCCTCAGGACTCTACAAAACCATTATTTTAGATGAATTGAATCCGACGGTAGACTTAGAATTGCTGCCAGAAGAACCGATCGTGCAGGCATTGCTCCGCAAACCTCGCGACACCGAAATCATTATCACGGGGCGGTGTAAAAATCCGCTTGCCTATTTTGATCTGGCGACCGTCCACTCTGAGATGATTTGCCACAAACACTACGCTGAGAAGGGCATTGATCTGAAGCGCGGGGTGGATTACTAAAGAGTCAATCGGCTAGATGGGTGCCGCAGTGAGAACAGAAGCGATCGCTCTCCCGCACTGACTCTCCACATTGAGGACAAAAGTGATGCGGGGATTGAGAACTGGGTGCGCCCATTTTCATGTGCATCGTGCCCATTTTCATTTCCATTGGCTCCATTTTCATGTCGTCCATCTGCATCGGTGGCATTGGCTCAAGGGGCTTAAATGATGATGCGATCGACTCCGTAGGCTGGAGTGACAATACTTCTGCACCTGTCATGTCAGGCTGACTGTTGAGCATTCCAATGCGTTGGGCTTGCAGGCTGAGGAAAGATTGTTTTTGGGCAGAGTCAATGATTAAAAGAATCCCGGTGACGGTGCGAAATACTTTGGGTAGCGATCGCCATTTGCCTGTCTCAAAGTTGCTCTGCTGGCTTTGCTGCTGTCGAGCACTGCCACTCGTTAATCTCACAACGGTCTGGGTTTCCCGATTTTCGAGATAGAGCCGTTGCCCGGTTCCTAAATCACACTGGTAAGCCATAATCAATGTCCTGTTTGCTCTGGAGTTTGTTCTATCAATCAGCCGTGACGACTTTTCGTTGAGTGACTTGAGCGCTATATTTCTTCACACCGATCGGAGCGCTAAAACTAGATTTAGTAGTCGCCGTTACAGTCTAAAGTTATGGGCACCTCTATTCATAAAGAGTTAACAGTCAAACTCATTGGGCGATCGCTGTGAATTTGGATGATTATAATCCTGGAGATTTCTATGATGAACTGTTTATTGAGCAAGGGCAGCCTCGCCCAGATGCAATTCCCTTAGTCGATCGGATTAATTTACTGTCGATGGAAGAATTGCAGCGACGGCAGCAGTCGGCTCAAATCGCGCTATTCAAAATGGGAGTCACCTTCAATGTTTATGGTGACACAGAGGGCACCGAGCGGATTTTTCCGTTTGACATTATTCCTCGCATTGTCTCAGCAGATGAGTGGACACGGCTAGAAAAAGGCTTAAAACAGCGCATTTATGCTCTCAATCAGTTCTTAGCTGACATTTACGGTGAGCAAAAAATTATTCGCGATAGTGTGATCCCGGCAGAGTTGATTTATTCAGCACAGGGGTTTCTCAAACAGTGTTTAGGAGTCAAACCACCGGAGGGCATCTGGTGCCATATCACCGGAACGGATTTGGTGCGCGATCGAGCAGGTGAATGGTATGTCTTAGAAGACAATTTGCGCTGTCCGTCAGGGGTGTCTTATGTGCTAGAAAGTCGGCGGGTGATGAAAAGCACGCTGCCCCTCGTCTTTGAACGAATGAAGATTCAGCCCGTCGAAGAGTATCCCAGTCACTTGCTCGAAACACTGCTGAATCTCGCTCCAGATCATCTGCCTGATCCCACTGTCGTGCTATTGACTCCTGGAATCTATAACTCGGCTTATTTTGAGCAGTCGTTTCTCGCTCAGCAGATGGGGGTCGAACTCGTCGAAGGGCGTGATTTAGTCGTGTCAGACGGTTATCTGCAAATGCGGACGACCAAAGGCTTAAAGCGCGTTGATGTGGTCTATCGACGCATTGATGATGAATTCATCGATCCCTTGGCATTTCGTCCCGATTCTCTTTTGGGCATTCCGGGGTTAATGGAGGTCTATCGAGCCGGACGAGTCGGACTCGCCAACGCATTAGGAACAGGCGTTGCGGACGATAAAGCGATTTATGCCTTTGTCCCGGCGATGATTCGCTACTATTTGGGCGAAGATCCGATTCTTGCTAATGTGCCGACTTATCTCTGCTGGGAACCACAGCAGCAAAGCCATGTGTTAGCCAACTTGGATCAGTTGGTGGTTAAATGCGCCAACGAGTCGGGTGGGTATGGGATGTTAATCGGTCCGCATTCAACCCAGGCACAGCGCGACGAGTTTGCCGAAAAGATCAAGGCACAACCCCGCAACTACATTGCTCAACCGACGCTTTCACTCTCTCGTGTGCCGTCGTTGTTGGGTGACCAGTTTGAGGGCTGTCATGTCGATTTGCGTCCTTATGTCCTCTATGGCAAAGAGATTTATGTCAATCCGGGTGGGTTGACGCGGGTGGCGTTGAAGAAGGGTTCTCTCGTCGTCAACTCCTCTCAGGGTGGCGGCAGTAAAGATACGTGGGTCATTTGTAAATAACAAAATTTTTATGCTGAGTCGTGTTGCTGATTCGATTTATTGGCTCAATCGTTATATTGAACGGGCAGAAAATATTGCTCGATTCATCGACGTTAATCTGAATTTGCTGTTAGATTCTCCGATCGGAATCACCCAACAGTGGGAGCCTCTCGTGTTAACCACCGGAGATCTGCCTCTGTTTAAAGAACGCTATGGCGAGGCAACAGCCGAGAATGTGATCCGGTTTCTCACGTTTGACAGCAACTATTCCAATTCGATTTTGTCGTGTTTAAATTCCGCACGAGAGAATGCTCGATCGGTGCGAGAAATCATCTCGTCTGAAATGTGGCAACAGGTGAATGCGTTCTACTTCATGGTCAAAGAGGCAGCTCAAGCAACCTCACCGTCCCAGCTACCACAATTTTTTAGTGAGGTGAAACTTGCCAGTCACTTGTTTGCTGGTGTCACCAACGCAACGATGACTCATAACGAAGGTTGGCATTTTGGACAAATTGGCAGGCTCTTAGAACGAGCCGACAAAACAACTCGAATTCTCGACGTAAAGTATTTTATTTTGCTGCCGTCGGTCAAAGATGTCGGCACCACCTTGGATGACTTGCAGTGGATGGCGTTGTTGAGATCTGCCAGTGCCTATGAGATGTATCGCAAACAGGGATTGCATCGCATTACGCCGATGTCGGTCGCGAAGTTTTTGGTGTTGGAGCGAGATTTTCCGCGATCGATTCGGTTTTGCGTTCAGCAAGCGGAGCGATCGCTGCACGAAATCACAGGGACACCCATCGGAACGTGGTGCAATCCGGCTGAACGCACTTTGGGACGGCTACGATCGGACTTGGATTATTTGACGATCGACGAAATCGTTCAGGTCGGACTGCACGAATTTTTAGACGGGCTACAGCGTCGCATGAATGAGGTGGGCAAGAATATTTTTGAGACTTTTTTTGCGTTGCAGTCTGTGTCTTGAGAGGGTGGGGGATGCGATCGGTTGGGTTTGGTGGGTGATCGGATTTGTGGGTGAATGGCTGTTGGTTGGTTGGCTTGGTGGCGGGGAGACGTTCCAGCGGAACGTCTCTACGGGTACGGGGGTTGTTTCGGGTTTCTGCTTGTGTTTTACCAAATTTCTCACACGACTACTTATAAATACAGCCAGCCTGTGACGTTGCAGCCTCATCTTGTGCGGTTGCGTCCCCGATCGAATGGCTGGCAAACGCTCAAACAATTTTCGCTGCAAGTGACTCCAACGCCGACATCCCGATCGGAGATTATTGATCTCGATGGTAATGCTCTGATCAAGTTGTGGTTTCCGTCTGAGAAG
>JBBRMC010000063.1:0-11141 GCA_038231055.1 Leptolyngbyales cyanobacterium | reverse complement strand
TTCTCAAGCTGGATCGCTGGTGGCATACGATCGACTCCGCTTCGATTTCAATTGCCCTCGCACGATCACGGCTGCCGAAGTTCAGCAAGTCGAAGAGCAGGTCAACACCTGGATTGCCGAGGCACACATCGCCAACACTCACGTCATGGGGTTGACCGAAGCAAAGGAGAAAGGAGCGATCGCCATGTTTGGCGAAAAATACAGCGAGACCGTTCGCGTGTTAGACGTTCCGGGCGTATCGATGGAGCTTTGTGGCGGCACTCACGTCAGCAACACGGCAGAAATCGGCATCTTCAAAATCGTCTCCGAATCGGGAGTCGCAGCAGGCATTCGTCGTATTGAAGCGATCGCCGGAACTGCCGTTTTAGAATATCTGAACATCCGAGATAATGTTGTGCGCGACTTGAGCGATCGCTTCAAAGTCAAACCTGACGAAATCCCCGATCGCATCACCGCTTTGCAGACCGAACTTAAAGCCACGCAAAAACAACTCGAAACGCTCAAAGGGCAACTCGCATTCGCCAAAGCCGATCAACTACTCACCCAAACCGACTCGATCGGCGACTTCAAAATTCTGGTTGCCCAACTCGAATCAGTCGATCCTGAATCGCTGAAAACGGTGGCGGAACAACTGCTGCAAAAAATTGGTGAAGGAGCAGTCGTGTTAGGCTCTGTGCCTGAAGACGGCAAAGTCAGTTTGGTAGCAGCATTCAGCCCTGCGATCGTCAAAAAAGGATTGCAGGCTGGGAAAGTTGTGGGAGCGATCGCGAAACTCTGCGGCGGCGGCGGCGGCGGTCGTCCTAATCTCGCTCAGGCTGGCGGACGCGATGCTAGCAAACTGCCCGAAGCCTTGGCAGAGGCTCGAAATCAGCTAATGATGGGTTTGAGCTAAGAGACTTGGGGTTAAGGATTGTGCCGATTAGTCTAAATCCCAGTTGGGATTCTAATCCTTAGCTCTTTACTCTCTTGATCGATACTCAAATAACCCTGGATGATTCGGTTTGTGAAGTGCATTCAAGCCACTCATTAGCTGAAAAAACACCTATCACAGGTAAAAAAACAGCTGTGAAATCAGTCACGCTTATAGTGATAGTCGATCGTGCTGATGTTCTAGCTGTTATTAAAACTGTGAGCGGTAAAAAAACAGGTGTGTTAGCTAAAAAAACGATTGGGTTAGCGATCAAGAGCAGTGCAAAACCCGATTGACAGTGTTCGGTTACTGTTGGCGCTCATTCCATAGTCTTTTTGACAGAAAATTTGGTGTCCATGTCAAATTTTAATAAGGCTTTTAAGGGAATTCACGGAGCTTTTATAGTGAGCGAATGCGGTTACGATCGCTTTCGGTTGCTTGAGGTTTAACAATCGTCCTCGCCAGAGAGTGGTCGATCGAGGGCATGGGCTTTTGGGGGCTGTAGTCGCTTTGCCGTGTTACCTCGAAGCTAACGACTCAAATCAGCGGCGGGAGGCAACCTTGAACTCAGCACCAGTAGCTTTCGATCGTTCCCCCGATTTGACATTGTAATGGATGACGCTGCTCTGATTCATGTGAAGGAACTGAACAATAATGTCGCAATCAACTGTAGGATGCACTTCACTGCGGTTGCAGTCCGCCCGTGACTTACAAACCCTGGCTCACAGAACAAAGTCTACTCAAGAGACTAAAGACCATTCAAAGTGGTGTCTTGAGTCCCTTAGAGGGTGAAAAGTGCTCGGTTGTCCATCTACCTGCCCGTGACTGACAGCTTTGTCATAAACTTTTTATACTTTTAAAACATCCTCCTAGACATACCCAAGAGCAATGGCTTCTAGCGTTCTCAATGTGGCTAATCGCGTCAACGCAACCGCCCCTTGAAACGTTTTAAGAACACACGTTTTACTCGATGCCTAATATAGGACAGTAGTTCATCTCGATTTAATTGATCTAAATAGTTGATGACTGTTAGTTGAGCTGATGGATCTGGATCTTCTATGTTGGTTACATGGACATCCTTCCAGCCTAATCCCTCAAAGGCTAATAATCTAAAGAAGTGATCGAATGTCATCCATTCTCCATCAATGTCATCGCCAAAAGGGCCAGCGGAATGAAAGGGAAAGGAGTACCGAGTGAGTTCTTGTGTGTATTGAGACTTGATCGAACAATCTGCGTAGACACGAGGGACGGAAACACCATCAACTAACTTGAATGCTTTATAGCCACCTTCTCTAACAAGAGTCAAAAATACCTCTATGCTGTGGGATTCAGCCGAAATAAAGGGTGGGTATAGCCCGCCAGCAAATATGGCTCTTAACAGTGGAGCATCATAATGCTCAATATCGATTTTGATGTAATAGGGACTGCCATGCGATTTGATAATGCTCAAAATTGACTTTGAGGGTAGCTTAACCCGGGTGAAGTCGTCTAGAGCTGCTTCAGGGGGTGCTGGCAACTGACTTAAGACGTGCTGGCTATTGTGCACGTAGAAATCTACCTCGCCTGAGTCTTCGTCGGCTGTTACTACGCAGCTTTCAAGGATTAGTCGGCCGGCTCGGATCTCAGCGGCAAACTTCTGCCTAATGCCTTCGCATAGAACAGGGTTTGCCTCAACCGCAACAACGATATCTCCCTTCATCAAATAATACGGGATGTTAATGCCATTATTTGAACCAACGTCGTAAATGATTTTTTTCATGCCTAAACGATTTTGATTGAACAAAATATATCCCATCGTGGGTTAACTACTATTTCTGCCGTTTGGTTTTTGCCAAACTATATGAATACCCCTCGTGAGGTAATTATGCCGCATGGAAACTGGATAACTCCTGTTTTCCTAGCGTTTATACCGAATCTTCACAATATAACTCTCTGATTTTAAGTAATTGTACGGAATGATACTCAAATTTTTCGGTTCTAGGTGGAGAAACCATAGAGCTTCTCGTTCTCAATGCATCTGCTCTTCCGCTTAGTCGATCGAATTAGTGCCATTGATCGATTAAAGCACTTGAGTGAGAAAAAGTACGTCCCCGAAGGGATCGCTGCCTCCTCAAAAAGTCAGCATTCCAAAAAACAAAAAACTCCTGTAGAATACATCGCAGTGATGGAGTTATGCCCCGGAAATCTGATCGGCTAAATCAGACTCCGAGGACTTCCATCCCTAGTTACTATCGATAACTCAGGAGGCGTTCATGATTGTACACCGTCAGCTTTGCTATGGGATCTTGAAAGGCTGGAATCAAGATCCTGCATATAGTTTTCACCCACACGGAATATCTGAGGCATCAGTGTTTTTGTCCTCTTTGAATTAATCGAGAGGACAAAAACTATGGGAGTTAGGACGATCGTGCCTAGCTCGATTTCGTTTACCGTTGAGTTACGATACTCGACGGAACGGCGTTATCGAGTTAGCGTTACATTGGATTTGCAAGAGCGTTATATCTTTATGTCGTCTGGCATTGTGCCCAACATTAGCGACGCTGTTGAAGACTTTGTTTCACAACTGAGTGAGATTGCGTCTAATCAACTAGCGTTGTTGAAGTGGGATGGAACGAGTGATTTAACGACTGAATATCAAACGGTTCGGGTGTTGCCGGGATATCAAATTGAACGATCGAGAGTGAAGTTCAATATCGTGATCGGCAATGGTTCACTGATTCAACTAGAGGAGTTATACAACAAAACCACCATTCAACTGTAGGACGTTAGGAATTAGGGAATCGCAGATTATGTGTCTGGTCAAAGTTCTTTGCGCCACAAAGCTAGTTCATGACCTGGTAATGATCTACGGCTCCCTAACTTCGGGCTGCTCAAGTTGAAAATCGACTTCAGGCGGTCATTAAGATCAGTCGAGACGGATCTAATTTCACAAACCAGGGGAACGATCGAGCCTTCACCACTAGCCAAGTCTCCTTCAATACTTCCGCTTGCAGATGATAGTCATGGGCATGACTCGGCGGCTCATTAAACTTGAGAAACACCGTCATGCGGTGAGGCGTTTCGCTTGTTTTGACGAGCCAGCAGGGGAAGAGATTTGGCTCACCGCGATCGGACTCGACAAACATAATTTGATGAGCGCGAATGCCAACATAGGCAAGAGATGAGGAAAGTGATTCTGAAATCGTTAAGCGGATTCCCCACTCGATCGCCATAATTTCATTATCAGAAATCGCGATCGCTTGGGCAAAGTTTTTACAGCCTGTCAGTTGAGCCACCGTATAAGTTTCAGGACGATCGAAGATGGCGCGCTTGGCTCCTTGGGCGATCGTTTGTCCACGGTCAAGCACGCATAACCTCGGACAGACCCGATATGCCTCTTCTAAGTTGTGCGTGACCAACAGCGTCACCCCGTCATATTCAGCGAGTCGAGTAATCATCTGCTGCTCGATTTGACTTCGCAAAAATGTGTCGAGGGCTGAAAAGGGTTCATCGAGTAAGAGGGCTTCAGGTTGACTCGCTAACGCTCTCGCTAACGCCACTCGTTGCTGCTGACCGCCAGAAAGTTGATGAGGATAGCGATCGCCACACCCTTCTAAATGCACGGCGGCTAATTGTCGGTGAACCTGTTGCTGTGTCTTCCTTGCCAACGATTTCGGCAGACCAAACGCAATATTTTGTGCCACCGTCATGTGAGGAAACAGGGCATAGTTTTGCACTAAAAATCCGATGCGGCGATCGCGGCTCGGAAGATTAATACCGCGTTTTGAATCAAATAAGATGCGCCCGTTGAGGATGATGCGTCCCTGATCGGGCGTTTCCACTCCTGCAATGCAGCGCAAAATCATACTCTTGCCTGCCCCTGAAGCGCCCAGTAAACCCAGCGGATCTTGATTCGTGGTGAAAGCGACGTTGAGATTAAAGTCAGACAGTGATTTTTGAATATTGATCGAGAGGGACGGAGATCTTCGATCCGCTTCGCGAGGAATAAAGAAAGTTTTTGACCTGGTTTGTGAAAGAAGTTCTCGATCACTCTGCCTTCCTGTTCTCGAAGTTTGCCAGATATTGACGGCAAAAATTCCAGACATTGAAATGCAGAGAATGACGATCGCCCAAAATACCGCATCAGTCGTTTCCCCTGCTTCGACAGCAAAATAGATCGCCATTGGAATGGTTTGCGTTTCTCCAGGAATGTTGCCTGCTAACATTAACGTTGCGCCAAATTCGCCCAACGCACGAGCAAACGTCAACATCATTCCGGCAAGAATGCCAGAGAGCGAGAGCGGTAGTAGAATGCGGCGAAAAATCGTCCAGTCTGATGCGCCCAACGTTTTAGCGACATTCAAATAATTAGAATCAATTTGTTCAAATGCACCCAACGCCGTGCGATACATCAGTGGAAACGAAACTACGATCGCAGCGATAACGGCTCCATACCAGCTAAAAACAACACTGAGATGAAGAGAAATCAGAAATTGACCGAATATGCCATTCTTTCCAAACAGCAACAGCAATAGAAATCCAACGACCGTTGGCGGAAGAATCAGAGGTGAAATCAGAATGCCTTCTAATAACGTCTTACCTTTGCCGCGATAGTTGAGCATCCCATAGGCTGCGGCAATGCCCATAAAAAACGTGATGCTCGTTGCAAAGAATGCTGTCTTTAACGAGATCCAAAGCGGAGATAAATCAGAAGGCATCGCTGAGGGGCATTAATTTAGAACAGTAAATCCGTATTTCTTAAACACCGACTTTCCGCGATCGCTCTCTAAATATCGAACAAACTCGGTTGCTGCCTGCGGATTTTGGCTGCGTTTTAGCACCGCGATCGGGTAGACGCTCGCCGCATGATCCGTCTCAGAGGCGATCGCCGCAACCTTCACCTTAGTTGAAATTTTGGCATCGGTCAGATAGACAATTCCTGCATCGGCGTTGCCGCTCTCGATCGACGCTAACACCTGACGCACCGTATTTGCGTAAACAAATTTAGGTTTTAACGACTCATAGATCTTAAGCGTTTGAAAAACTTGTTCGGCATACTGTCCAGCCGGAACGCTGCGCGGCTCTCCGATCACAATTTGCCGAACGTCGGCACGTTTTAAGTCAGCGAAACTCGACACCTTCTGCGAGTCCTTCGGGACGATCAAAACCAGACGATTTTTGACTAAATCGCTGCGTGTGCCAGACAGCAATTCTCCACTGGTTTCCAGCACATCCATCTGTTTCTTCGCCGCCGAAATAAACACATCAGCCGGGGCACCATTTTGGATTTGCTGCATCAACGCGCCCGATGCCCCCAGATTGTAGGTTAGACTCGCAGCGTTTTCCTGCTGATAAGCGAGCTTAATTTCTGCCAACGCATCTTTGAGACTGGCGGCGGCTGAGACGATCAAAGACGCTTGCGAGTGCGTCCCGACAGAATTCAAACTTCCAAAGCGTGAAGCGATCGCGATCGAGAATCCAACCAAAATCACGATGAGAAAAACCCAAGTGCGTCTTCGATTCATGAGATACCCTTATCGTTTAGAAGGAAAAAACAAGACTGGGTGCCAGCTTCGTCGCAAAATCTCCCCAGCAAAGCTCGGCACCGACCAATTGAGCAACTTACCAATATTGCCCGTTGAAAGCCCGATCGCGCTTGCCTCTGACTCTTGAGCCGCCTCCAAAACTTCAGCGATCGGATTACCTCGTCTCACGTCTAGCGTCACGGTTAATCCGCAGGTTGCTAAGTCGTCCCTTACAGGCTCTAGAATGTCACAAACCACTGTTTGCTGCTGCGCTAGCGTCAACTCATTCCTGCCGCCTTCTTCGACCACCCAGCAGAGAATTACGCTTTCGAGAGCACGATCGTTCTGATTTTGATTGAATTGCTTAATGTGCTCGATAACGTGTTTTGATGGGTTGCTATCGTCATAAGGCAACAGCAGACACCGAAAAAAATGCTGACAGCGCAACGCCAATTCTTCAGATGTGTAGGTTGAAATCAGTTGCGGACGCAGCGTTAAAAAAGGAATCGGGGTGCGCTGAGATAGCTCAGTTGTGGTGCTACCAAATAGTTTCTCGGTCAATAGATTGCGGTTCTGAGTTCCCAAAATCAGCACGTCGGATTGATGAACTGTTGCCATCTTTAGAATGCTATCAACCGCTCTTCCTGACTGCACTTCGACTTTGACAGTCGCCCCTTCAGGGACGTGCTTAAAAGCCGCAGAGAGAATGACTTGAGCACGATCGATGGCTTCTACATCCGCTTGAGGAATGGTTTCATCTTCTAGAAACGGAACCATGTGTAGAAACACAATATCGGTCATGCCACCCGTTACAAGGTCAGGAATAAACTTAACTAAGCGCTGTAAACCATCTGTTAGATCAGTGCAGATTAGAGGGCGCTGAAACATAAGCAATTGGGATTTTCTTCACAGTACACCCTCCAAGGTAAGTCATTCGTTGTACGGATTACTCACCAGCAATTATGAATTTAGACATAGGCAAGTCGAGGACGTTCTTCACTAAACTGAGAGAGCAACCGTGTAGAAATATACGATCGGAGAAAACATCTTGACCAGCTTGCAGACGTTTGAATTTGAAGCCGCCGAAACTTTAGTGCAATCGGCAATCTTGCTGACTTTGGTGGTGGTCGTGGGCTTTTTTGTCGCGGCTGAGTTGGCGATCGTCTCTGCTTCAAAGAGCGAGATTTATAGTCTGTCTCAAAAAACAGACGACTCCAGCACTAGCAAAGCGGCTGAGTTGGTTCATCACGCACAAAACAATCTAGAGCAATATCTCTCGGTCACACAAACAGGCACGACGGCAGGAAGCCTACTTCTCGGCTGGTTAGGCGAAGGCGCAACCGTGCACTGGATCGAGCCTTGGATTAGTCGCATTCCGATCGATCGTTTGCCTGTGATGCTCACCTCTCACGCGATCGCGGCGACGGTTGCTTTCCTCCTCGTCACCTATGTCGAAATCTTGTTGGGTGAGTTAGTCCCCAAAGTTCTAGCAGCCAATGCGCCTGAACAAACCGCTCTCTTGCTGATCCGCCCATTAGAGTTTTCCTCTCGCTTATTCTTTCCGGCGCTAGTCGTTCTCAATGCCAGTGTGCGAGTGTTAACGGGCAGGGTCGTCCGCAAGCCAAAAGCTGCGTTTCGATCGGCTTCTGAAGCTCCGCTCGTTCAAAATGACGCTCACTCTGCGTTGATTGCGGGGTCTTTAGATCTGCCCACCATCAACGAAAAGCTGGGATTGAGTATCCCTCTTCACGAGGCGTATCAAACTCTGGCAGGGTTCATGATTCACCAGTTGGGGCGAGTTCCCTCTCAGGGCGATCGCCTTCAGTGGAGTGAGTTAGAACTAGAAGCGGTGCGCGTTGAGGACGATCGGGTTGAAACCATTTTGCTGCGTCAAGTCACTCGTCCGCTTGTCAACCTTGTGCCCCCGTCAATATTAGTCGAAGAGTCTCTGGCTTCTAGTCCATAACCCCTTGTATTCTAGAGATAGTTTTGTGAGGCAACTTCTATGTCTCTAACCGCACAGCAGTTGGCAGACTTAATGCCCGATGCCACCCAGCTTGAGAGCAATGAGCCAGAGATGGAAAGTTCTTTACACTACATTCAACTGGCTTTGTTGGTCGCTTGTTTAGAGTGGTTTTGGCGAGATCGAACTGACTTTTTTATTGGGGCAAATCTGACAATTTATTTCAGTCGCCAACAGCTTAAAAATCGCGATTTTAGAGGACCTGATTTCTTCTTAGTCAAGCAAACTCAAAAGCATCCTCGCAAGTCTTGGGTTGTCTGGGAAGAAGATGGACGATATCCCGATCTCATTATTGAATTGCTATCAGACTCGGCCGCAGATGTCGATCGCACCTTAAAGAAAGTGCTCTATCAAGATCGCTTTCGGACACCCGAATATTTTTGGTTTTTACCCGAAACTTTAGAACTGAACGGGTTGAGATTGGTGAGTGGAACTTATCAACCGATCGTTCCCAATCAGCAAGGGCTTTTTTGGAGCGAAAGTCTCGATTTATATTTAGGAATTCATAACCGACAGTTACGATATTTTGATCCTCAAGGTGAGCTTTTGCCGTCACCCGAAGAGGCTGCGTTAGAGGCACAACGGAGATCAGAACAACTGGCTGCACAGCTCCGATCGCTAGGCATTGAGCCAGATGCCTGAACTATAGAATTCCATTTTCTATCTCTTCTAAATAGATAAACTCTGGTGCTTTTACACCTGCTTTTTTTCTGATTTTTACCAATTCTGGAGATTCAAAAAACGTTCTCGCATTTTCTAAAGATGACCATCTAGAGAAGTGAACAATGCGATTGGGATCTCGATCGTATTTCAGTAGTTGATAACTGATTTCTCCGGCATCTTTTCTGATGTTGATGGCTTCATCAAATATGGTTTTCCATGCTAAGTAATCTTCTACTTCATGAAGAATCAAAACGTATTGCATAGCGACGACAGTGATAGTTCCTTCTATGTTTCAACTAAGTATTTACGCTAATTTAGCTATGCTGATTCGAGATGAGTGACTGGGATCTGCTCAGTTCGTTCGGGTGACTTTTCTCCCGTTGCAACCGCATGAACGGTATGAAGAATATCGGCTGAGTAATATCGATTGCTACAAGTATCGCAAACTCCAATCGTCACATCTTCAAGGATGACAAATCCATCTCGATGCTTAAATGCCTCACGCCTGACAAGACGCGGTTGAACGGTTCCTTCGCAATACTCACATCGATATCCGTACATAGGATTAGCCCTCAGGTTCAATGACTTCCAGGTGTAATGAAGTTAAGTGCAAATGACAACTTTATGATTGAAACTCCTTGAAGAAATGAAGATCAATATCATAAATTGTGCGCGGCACTAAACCAAGTTCTAAATTTCCAAACATATCAAGTAGCTTCTCTCCATGAACTAGCTCAATAGGTGGTACACCATCACGTACTGCTTCTTTTTGAGAATCTGATGTAAACGTTCCAGTTGTCAGAATGATTCCTTTGTCTGCGCGACCCATCATCGCTCCACGGAAATCTCTAACTTGTGATACTGATACTGCGCCTGAATACCGTTTGCACTGAAAAAGTACTTTGAAGCTAACAAAAGGATTAATTTGCAAGATACCCTGACCATCAATTCCTCCATCTCCCGAACGCCCTGTAACTATAACTTGCTCAAACCCTGACTCTCTAAGCAATCTCTGACAAAGACGCTCAAACCCAGACGGCGGAAGTGACATCAACACTTCGAGTAATTTCTTACGATATGAGAAGTCGTCACTTACTGCGGTGTCATTTGGAGCAATCCTTTCTTCAACTGTTTCGTCTTCCTGAGACACCTTTTCTTGAGCATCTCTTTCACCTTGAAACTCTGCGTGAACCTGTCGAAAAATAGTGAGCGCTTCATCAAATGACAGAGAGATGATTTCTCTGCCCTTATCACTGAGGCTCCAAACGCCCCGCCTAGACGAGTCTACTAAGCCTGCTTTGACTAAATAAAATCTTGCCCAAGCAACCTGGTTATCGAAACGAGGTGCGCCTCCTTCAAGTAATTCTGTTCTATCCTGCTCAGAAATTGTTAACTGTCTTGCAATCACATTCCTGACCTCAGACGGACGACCAGAACCGCCTAACTCTTTAAGAGCTTCAATGGTAGGTGAGAAGAATTGAACAAATTTTGGTCCGCCCATGTATCGCCTCTAATTCAACATCAACTTAATCTAAACTTTCTGACTACTCAAAACATTAGAATTCAAGAATCATTAACCTGAACTCATCTCCTATGCCTTCCTCCTCTCTTGAAATCGTTGCTGAAGAGGTCGCAGCTTTTAAGCTTTCCCACCCTCGCGCCAGCTCAACAGGCTTGAGGTATCTCTTGAACTGTTTGGGCACGATCGCCAATCTAGGACGCTGTAAAATAGAAAAAATGGCACCAGATTTGAGGTCTACATTTATGTCAAATACTGTTCCAGTCAGTCTTTCTCAAACCCAAATTGCCACTTTAGAAAAATTCTATACGATGAGGCAACGATCGGAGATTCTGAGATTTTTGGAAGGCTCACCAGCGATCGTCAGCACGTTGCTAGAAGCCCCGCCCCGATTCAGCATTACTTCCCTGCTGAAAAGCTTTTTCTTGACATTAGAGTTGACCCAGAAATTGCTAATCATCAAGAAATACGTAATTGCTCAACTGGGGACAATTGACAAAATCCCATAACCCGATAAAGTGA